>NZ_CP096020.1:300000-532509 GCF_023115355.1 Halocatena salina | reverse complement strand
TCTACACAGTTTAAACCGTATAAACGGTTGGCACAGTATTGACGGTGGCCCTATCGTCCCGTCTTGGATACCGAGGCATCGAACTCAACAATACAGTACAGACATTCCATACCGTCTCCACATTGCGTAATTGGTTCGAAATGTAAATGTTTACACTGTATCTACTGTTCTCACGTTTTATACTGTTCGTTCGATCGATGTCGTAGATATCAGTTCCCGGATGAACAGTACAGAATGTGACTACCGTGACCACTCTTACTACTGTATAGACGGTACACTGTACCGCATTTCATCTATCCTTACAGATGGGGTCTATCCCAACAGTATGTACAGTTAGCACTGCTATAACTGTATCTACGTTGCTAACTGCCCACCAACTGTTATACATTGTACACTGTGTACACCGTCTCAGCTGTTCACACCTCCGTCACCGTCTGAAGCGTAGTAACGTTCCGAGGGCCGAAAGGAGATGAAAACTGTCGTAACGATCAGTCGGTACTAGCCATCGACTGGATCGCAGCATCGATGTCTGCGACCCGGTCGAATCGATCGATACCGATGTAATCGACGGTATCTTGCAAATATTGTTTGGTTTTTCTCCCGATACTCTGTTGATCGTATCCTGCAAACGGTTGTTCGGTGGTCGACGGTTCGACCACCAGACGGTTTTGAATGTATGTTTCGATGCGCGGTTCGTACACGTCCGAAACGATGGCCGGTTCGGCCTGAGCCAACTGTTTCATCACCCAACGACCGTTTTCGATGTGTCGGGTTTCGTCTTGACGGATCTTTCCGATGCCAGCCTGGAACGCCGGCAGTAGTTCCGTGCGGTCCATCTGATCGGCCTTCACTTCGATCATCTGATCGAAGCTCAGATATCCCCCTCGTGCCAGTTGGGCTTCGACGATTCCCATGTAGTTGAGATACGCTTCTCCGAGTGTGTAGATGAGATCCTGCTGACTCCCGCCAGTGATCGCCGTGAGAAGTTCCTCGGCTGTCCCGTAGAGATCGTCAGTACTGTATCCTTGCGTTTGGTAACCGCCAGCACGATAGGGCTCAACGTCCTGTGTTTGGAACACTTCCTCGAAGTATCGACTGAAGAAATCGGTGTGCTTCGCCTCTTCGTACAACTGCTGGGCGAGGAACATCTCCTCTTGGACCGTATCGAACGGTAGTTCCTCGTCGTCGAGGGTGTCCAGTGCCATCATATACGGCGCAAGCGTCCGTGTAACGTCTTCTTCGCCGTCGTAAAAGGCCGAACACGACGCCAGAAACTGGTGTTGTTCGTCCGTGGAGAACTCCGCCCAATCGGCTTTGTCCTGTTCGAGATCGAACTCATCAGGATCCCACGTTCCCTCGCGTTTCCCCTTCCGATAAAGCTCATAGGATTTCTCACGCTGACTGTACTGTATCGTCATGCGCCTATACTTCAACTCAGTATAGTATAAGACATGTGTTCTATTTCTATCGTGTTCGGTCCTCGTGTAGAGTGTTTCTGTTAGAAGGGGTACTCTCGGGGTTTGTGTTGGATCGAGATCCACTTCGGTTGCGTGAACTCTTCACGAACGTATTCACCATTGAACCGACCGATGCCCGATCCCTTGTAGCCGCCGAACGGAACGTGTGGCTCGTCGTTTATCGGCTGGTCGTTGACGTGGACCATCCCAGCGTCGATCTGGTTGGCCACCCGTTCGGCACGGTTCACAGTTCCATACACTGAGGCAGCGAGACCGTAGTCGGTATCGTTCGCCAATTCGATTGCAGTATCCTCATCGTCGAACGGGATCACTGGTGCGATCGGACCGAAATGTTCGTTGCAGGCTGCACTCATCGAATTCGTTGCATCTGATAGCACCGTCGGAAGGACGAACAATCCGTTCGAATCGCCAAGTGAGTGGTCATCTGAGAGCTGTCCGGCTGGCGTCGTTTCCTCGATGATCGCATTCGAGACGGCTGCACCGCCCGTTTTGAGCGTGGCTCCAGCGTCGACTGTCTGTTCGACGTAGTTGAGCATCTGATCCCGTTGGCTCCCGTTGATAACCGGACCGATGACCGTTTCCTCGACGGCGGGATCACCGACTGGGAGGGTCTCGGCTCGGGCAGTGAGCCGTTCGACGTACTCATCATAGAGTGATTCGTGAACGAGATGGCGGTTGATGGAGATACAGAGTTGGCCTTGATGAAGGAACGATCCGAACACACCGGCATCGACGGCCGCTTCGATGTCGGCCGATTCGAGAACGACGTGGGGGCCGTTTCCACCGAGTTCCATCGCCGGATACGCGAGATGGTCGACGGCCTGCTTTGCGACCCGACGCCCGACCGTCGTCGAACCAGTAAATGCGATGACACCAGCGTCTGGATGGCTCGCCATCCGGTCACCGATCTCTGATCCCCGTCCGGGAATGACGTTCAACAGGCCATCGGGCAGACCGGCGGTCTCGAAGATTCGTGCGATAAGCAGTCCACCGGTGATCGGTGTTTCCGAAGAGGGCTTGAGTACGACACCGTTGCCGACTGCCAGCGCTGGCGCAACCGCTCGGATCGAGAGATGGAGCGGATAGTTCCATGGCGAGATGACTCCGACGACACCGACCGGCTCGCGTTTGACGATATTTTCCTTCCCAGCAACGTTCGATTCGCGGTGATCTCCCGACACTCTGGTTGGAAAGCCAGCCGCTTGTTGGGTGACAGCGCTTGCGGCTTTGATCTCATTTTGTCCTTTGCGTCGGCTGGAACCGGTCTCGACAGTCAGCAGTTCGAGGATCTCTCCCGCGTGGTCGCGGAGCACACTTACCGCGCGGGAGAGCACTGCTGCCCGTTTCGCTGGTGGCTGCGTCGCCCATTCCGTCTGTACTGCCACAGCAGCCTCATAAGCATCGTCGATATCCTGGGGCGTACCCTTTGGGACCGTCGTAATCTGTTCGCGGGTCGCTGGATTCTCGACCACGAGCGATTCCCGGCCGTCCGGTTCGCGCTCACCATCGAGAAAAAACCGGTCCCACTCCGCATCGGCGGTAATCGATGGTGCTGGTTCAGAGATCCCAGACATAGTATCCATGCGTAAGAGTGCCATACGCATAGACGTTCGGTTGTGACCCGTATCAGGTGTAGTCCGGCCGTTGCTCGTACTGAATCGGATCTCGAACCCCGATTCGCTGGAACGCTTGGAGTCGGTAGGCGCACGCATCACACGTTCCACACGCCGGTTCGTCGCTTCGGTAACAGCTCCACGTCAGTTCGTAGGGAACACCGTGTTCGACGCCGTAGGCTGCGATATCCGTTTTCGATTGGTCGGAAAACGGTGCTTCGATGGTGATCGCTGTTCCGTCTTTCGTGCCAGTGTCGACGACGCGTTGAAACGACTCGAAAAACGCGGGGCGACAGTCCGGATAGCCCGAGAAATCCTCCGAGTGCGCTCCGATAAACACTGCGTCACAGTCGTTCGCTTCGGCGTAGGCGACTGCCATCGAGAGGAGATTTGCGTTTCGGAAGGGCACATACGAGTCCGGTACCTCCTCGCTGTCGAGATCGGCTTCCGAAACGGTCAGTGTCTCGTCTGTGAGACTCGATGCGCCGATCTTCGAGAGATGATTCGTTGTCAGCTTCAGGAAGTCCGTCGCTCCGAACCGTTCGGCTTGAGCCGTTGCACATTCATGTTCTTTCGCTTCGGTTCGTTGTCCGTAGGAGGTGTGGAGCATGTACAACTCATATCCCTGTTTCTGTGCGACTGCGGCAGCCGTTGCGCTGTCCATCCCTCCAGAGGCGAGCACGACAGCTCGGTTACTCATCGGCGATCACTCCCGCTTTCCGTGCTCGGAGACGATACGTCGTTCGTCCGTCGTACAGTAGTCGTTCAGATGAACTCATGTTCCAGGGGCGTCGTTCCAGAGGTCGACGTGGAGTCGGGGCGTGTACCGATATCCGTTGTCCAGCGCCAGTTGTGCCACCTCATTCCGTCGTTCGTCGATCGTTTCGCGCGTCGTTCCTTCCGGCATCAACAGCACGTCCGTATCGGCAACCGTGGTCCGTGTCACACGTCGCACTCGGTCGATGATTCGCTCGATTTCAGGAAGATCGTCAGTATCGGTCACGACGAATTTGAGCTGAAACTCATAGGCGTCGAGGAGCGTCGCCAACGTGTCGATGTCGATGCGCTGTTTTTCGTGACGATCGGCCCACTCTCCGTTGCCTGCTGGATCTCGTGACGACACCGGCGTGCTCGATGAGAGTTTCGGACTGATGCTGAGAAGATCGATCGGTGCCTCTCGATAGATCGTGCCGTTCGTTTCGACCGTGATGTGGTAGCCCAACTCCTCGAGTCGTTCCATCAGCGTGATCGATTCGGTGTGGATGAGTGGCTCTCCCCCGGTCAGCACGACGTGGTCGGCCGCGGAATAGGATTGGATCTCCGAGACGATCGTATCGAGCGACCGCTGGGCGTGGACCGGCTCCCACGACGTATGATAAGAATCACAGAACCAACACCGGAGGTTACAACCGCTGGTTCGGACGAACACGCTCGGTGTTCCGGCCAGCCGACCCTCTCCTTGCAGGGAGTAAAACAGCTCGTTGATCGGTAGCGTCTCGCTGTCGGATTGATCGGTGGAGGTGATCGAATCGTTGACAGGCATGGTTACTCGATCGATCGGGCACACAGCTCAGACGTTTCACGAACCTGAACCGAAACGTCCCTCACAGTGTCCGGTAGTGTCTCATAAAGGCGGGCTTCGAGATACGCCGCCATCACTTCTGCCGTCGGTGGATGATCGAGCACGACCACAGCATCCCCGTCCCCGCTCTGTTCGAACGCATCGATCAGGGGATCGCCTGCTTCGAGTAAGAAGCGGTGATCCCACTTCTGGATCACGGACGTAACGTCTCCTTTATCGACCACCCATCCGTCCGTAAGCAGTCCCGTGATCTCGACTGAAATCGCGTAGTTGTGACCGTGTGGACGGCTACACTTGCCATCGTGATGGAGAAGGCGATGACCGGAGCTGATGCGAATCGGTCGTTCAGTACCGATCTCTAGCGTGTGGACTCGACTGTCCATCTCTGGTGTGGCTGTTCGATCGGGCATAGATATGATACAGATATACGCTATATATTCTTGACGGAATATCGACCGTCGATAGTCCCATTCCCTTCAAAGAGAGAAAGTCGTCTTCAGGATAGGACTCCATCTGACAACTACTACCTCAACAGTTCAGTTGCAGGTCGAAATCGATCGAGACGGATGTCACTCGTGGTCGAGCAGTCGCTCGAACTGTCGTCGAAGGAGATACATACTCACGAGCAGCGGGAGGACGACGAGAACGCCTCCTCCGATGACCGGGCGTGATAGTTCGATCGTGGTCGATCCGATTGGAATCGACAGAACGCTTACCCCCCGAATCCACATCCACGCGATGGTGACTAACGGTGTGATAACGAGGAGGTTCCAAACGGTGGGACGAACGTGGTAGCCGTACTCGTATCGATCCTGCCACGGAACGGTGGTAAGCGCCCACAGCGCACCTACGACCCCGCTGGCGAGCGAGAAGAGCAATCCGAGCGCGAGACTGAAATTCAACAGACTGCCGAGATGAAGCGGACCGACACGAAACGTTGGTAGCCACGGTGCTCCGAGGTTCGATCCGACTGTTTCGACGAACGCAGAGAGCGTACTGTTCCCTCCGATCGTCGTGAACAGCACGGTCCCACTACCGAGTAATCCGAGTACAACGCCGCTTTGGACTTCTCTGAACGGTCTGGTGGTCCAGAAAGGGATTATCCGCCCGAGCAGTATTCCTCCCGGAACGCTAATGATGAGACCACAAATGCAGATAATAAGGGCGTACAGGACGGTCATGATGGCGTACTCGATTCCACTGCTAGATGGATCGATCAGTATCGATACCCAGAGAAGACCGAGTCCACAACCGTAACACCCTAACACGGGCCAAATCGTGATCGATGTGGGAGTGAACTGCGAACGAGGTCGGGCCTTCTCGAATGGGAGTGGAGAGAGGATAGCGTATCCGACGTAACTCGTACAGAGGATCGCCAAAACGACTCCGAACTCGGTGACTGCCGCCACTGAGGTGTCTACCGCTTCCATCACCACGAGACTGAAAACGGCCGTGACGGCGAGTCGGACGACGGTGGGTGAGTACAGCACATCCGAAACGTCTATGGCGTGCGGCCGACGAGCGGCCATCCAGTGCCTGCTTCGTCCGGGAACCGTCCGCAACTGGGCCACACCGTCCGCTATCAGTCTAGTTACGTCTCGATCGATCCGAGTGTCCGTCTCATCGGCTGTGTCTTCGGCACCGGACTGGATGTCGTGGGTCCGATCGTATCGGCGTCGCGCTTGTGGATCCAACAGCGTTTCTTTGGCTACTCGTATCTGCATAACCGCCTCGTGACCGTCCGGATCGTCGCTTTGATCGGGATGGTGTTCGTTCATCTTCTGCCGGTATGCCCGTTCGATCTCTTCCTCAGTGGCATCCGGGCTGACATCGAGGACTTCGTAGTGAGTTTCCGTCATCTGTAGCTACATAATCCTATTCAATTACTAAGTAAAACTAGTTCGGTGACTATCGATTTGGAACGCAGATCCGTTCTCTGGTGTGCGTTCCTAATTTGAGCGTGTACTCAGGTGAACTCGCCTCCGGAATCCGTCCGACGGGTCGTCGGAGGACGGCCACCGGTTTGAATAACGTTGAACGCTCGGAGGAGATCCGTTCGAGAGATGATACCGACGAGTTGTTCATCGGTATCGACCACTGGAAGCCGTCCGACATCGTGCTCTTGGATCCGTTGGAACGCTTCCATTGCGTCAGCACCGGGTTCGATCGTTTCGACGGGCGATGACATCACTTCCCGCACGCGGTAGGCGTCCTGCTCTACGGCCCGAATGTCTGCCGCATCATCTAACGTGATCACACCGACGAGTTCATCGTTTTGGACGACAGGATAGCCGATGTGCCCGTCTTCGAACATCCGATCCATGAGTTCAGCGATACTCGTATCTGCAGAGACCGTTTTGAGATTCTCTTTGGGGGTCATCACGTCACGAACGGTGATGCCTTCGAAGGAGGCTTTGATTGAAGTTTGCTGTGCTTCTCCGGAGGCGGCGATGTAGATGAAAAACGCCAGTAGAATGAGGAACCAGTTGGTGAACACTCCAACGATCCCTAACAGGAACGCGAAGAACTTCCCGACCTCGGCGGCTTGCTGTGTTGCTTGTGCATGCGGCTGGTTCCGAGCGAGGAGTGCCCTGAGAATCCGTCCTCCATCCATCGGGAAGCCGGGAAGAAGATTGAAAACAGCTAACACCACGTTCAATACCGCGAGATAGCCGAAGACGAACCGGATCGGTTCTAACGAAGCAGGAAGGAGGACGAACACTGCATACGATCCGACGCCGATACCGATACTTACGATCGGTCCTGCCACTGCGATCAACAACTCGTGACGCCAGTCTTCGGGAAACTCTACGAAGTTGGCTACTCCGCCCAGTAACCAGAGCGTGATTGACTCAATCTCGTACCCATACCGCATCGCGACCAGAGAGTGTCCCAACTCGTGTAATAACACACCGACGAATAGCCCCACTGCCGACGCAAACCCCAACGCCCACGGCATCCACCCAGTAGTCAACTGCGGGGCATTGATCGTCGTGGTAAACACCTGATTGAGCAGTTCCACCAGCTGAGCAATGTCCCACGCGATAAACGCTGCGAACAGGGGGAGTACAATCAAAAAGGTCCAGTTGAGTCTGATCGGGACGGTGAACACCGATCCAACTCGGATCCCTCGCATACTCTCTGATTAGCAACGAGAGGCTTAAAGTGATGCCATGACAAACAAAATATTGATAAATCAAATAACATTCATGAACGGTAACGACCGATCAGTAATGCTATCGACGCCGCTAAGCAAAACGTCATGATCGTGGATGGCAAGCTCGAGAACACAGTTAATACAGTATAAACTTCTCACACTGTATATGATTCTAACACAGTATCTAAAACCACTCCATAGCCTTATTATTTAAAAATTAATATAACAATAAAAATATTTTTCAAAATGACTATCTATCCTCGTGTATATGACATTGATGTACCATGTGTGGAAAAGAGCTAACGGATGTATTCACCAAACATACAGAGTATGTACCGATTCCGACCGTCGAAGAGGCTGCTATCGGGAAACGGATTTTCTCTTTCACAAATGATTGTAACGAGTATGTAACATACAGCGAATATAATGGTGGTTCGTTCATTGCAACGTATACGGATCACCATGGAGTATCTCATCACTTTCGTGTGAATCCTCAAATCAGTCTTCGAGTATCAACGTTGGTAGTCAATCGATACGGATACGTTTTGGTTGAGGACACGACCGATATCGGTTTCATGCAGGAGTCGGCGGAGTCTTAGCGATTCCGACCGCAGTGAACTGGCTAATCGTTCTCTATCACGTGGGTCGAGAATCCCCCGCTCGCTGGTGGACTCGCATCATCACCTGCCCCGGTTCGAGTAGCGCGTTCGGTGATGGTGTGAGTGATTCGGTGATGCGTTCGAACTCGAGGCGCTGGAGCAACTCTGTGAGCGCAATGTTCAGTTCGGTCATCGCAAACCGTATACCGATGCAATGGCGTGGTCCGCCTCCGAATGGGAAATACGCGTACTCGGGTCGATCAGTGGTTTCGTTCCACCGATCAGGAACGAACGCGTCCGGTTCGTTCCACCAGCGTGGATCCCGGTGAACCGTGTACGCGGGAAGCTGGAGCGTCGTTCCGCGAGAGATCCGATACCCACCGAGCGCCACGTCGTGCTGGGTTTCTCGATAAATGAGATAGGTGGGTGGATACAGGCGGAGTGTCTCTTTGATCACGGTTTCGGGCGCTGTTTTCCGTTCGGCTCGCACTCGTTCGGAGACGGCTGGATGTCCCGATAGAAGCCACAGTGCGTACGTCAAGGCGAGTGCGGTCGTCTCGTGGCCAGCGAACAGAAACGTCACAAGCTGGTCGCGCACGGTGTCTTCGTCCATCGCATCGGCCGAGAGTAGCACTCCAAGGAGATCGTCGCCAGTATCGGTTTGTCGGCGCTCGCAGATCAGTTCCTCGATTAGCTCATCTAAGTCGGCCATCGCACGATCGAAGCGTCGTTGGGTTGGCGTCCGGGGTGCCCACTCCGGCCAGATGTATGTCAAACGACTAATATCTGTTCGTGCCGCGATCGCCGACGCGGCCTCACGAACGACCGCGCCGCGTGCCGTCGTGAGATCGATCGTAAAAAGGGTGTTTGCGAGGATTGATAGCGTCAGTTTTGAGCACGCAGTCCTGAGGTCGATCGTCTCTTCGGCACTCCACTCGCTGGCAGCAGCACTGACTACCGCCCGGATCGATGCCTCGTGAGACCGGAGCCGCTCGGGTGTGAACTCAGGTTGAAGCAGAGATCGGTGGGTCTGCCACTGTTCGCCCTCGGTGAACACCAGTCCGTTCGGTGCGAGAAGCCTCCCTAACTCGACTTCGAAGCTTCCCTTCCAGAACTCATCATTGCGCGAGACCAACACCGATTCAATGAGCTGTGGATCGGACACCACGACGAACGTCTCACCGAGCGCAGTGTATCGGACCACGTCACCGTGCTCGGTGAGCCGGTCGGCAAAATCGAGTCCGCCATGCAGGAAGCTGATCGTGTTTCCGATCAGCGGAAGGCCGTTCGGCCCCGGCGGAATCGACAGGCTATCTCCAGACGTTTCCGTACCGAGCGTCTCGTTGGTGTTCATGTCAGACATCACACGAACGGATGGGTGGATCAACGATCGGAGTTGTCCCGAAGCAGTGAACATCTTTAAGTGAAAACGGTAACTGTGCAGTCGATCGATCTCACCCTTTCTCTTCCGGAATCGATGCAGCTGTCCGTTTCCGATGCGGTGTCAGAAGTCGCCGTTCGTGAGGAACTGCTTTCGTGGCATATCTCGGAGTCTTCCGATCGGATGTGGGTTCTCGCTCGCGTCGTAGGCGACCGTACCGCCATCACGGAGGCAGTCACACGGCTCACTGTCGTACACCGTTCTTCGTTCATGGCAATCGATCACGAGACGTTTTACGTGTACGCGGAGATGGCTGTACGGGAGGCCGATCGCGCGCTGTGGACCGCAGTCGAGCGACCGGGAACGGTGATCGTCCCTCCGATTGTGTACACCGACACCGGAATCGTACAGCTGACCGTGCTCGGCGAGGACACGGTTCTGCGCCGGATCGTCGAACACCTTCCAAACGAAATCGTCGTCTCCGTCGACCGTGTGAGCGAACATCGCCACGCGGACCGGTCACTCGCTGATCGTCTCACGCCCCGCCAACTCGAAGCTGTGACGATCGCACACGACCGGGGCTACTACGACGTTCCACGGACGGCTTCGCTTGAAGCAGTTGCGGACGCGTTGGACTGTTCGGAAAGCGCCGCTTCTGGTTTGCTCCGGCGGGCTGAACGGGCGTTAGTGTCCACTGCACTCGGTCGATGAGTCTGTCGTTGTTCCCAGTATCCGCCGTTATTTTTCGTCGTTCTGCGAACACGGCGATCTCAGTGCAAACGTAGTAAGTACCGATCCTGCAAGGTGAGCGATCGTTCCCCAAGAGCGTCTGCACGACGAGTCGGGGTATTCACGCGTGGTGTTTATTCGGATGGAGAACTATATAATGTCCAATGAAAGATCATCTGTCGCGCCGTCAGTATCTCGGTGTGATCACAGGAACCATGACTGGTCTTGCGGGCTGTTCAGACGTATTTGGAGGTTTGAATTTAAATTCATCAAATGAATCGACGCCGACTCCCACTTCTGATCAACCGACGTCCACCCCCGAGGCGACTGACACGGAGTATACGCGCGTTTATCGAGACACGATCAGTTCGGTCGTACAGTTGTCGGTCACGAATGCAGCCGGTCAGGATGGGCAAGGCTCGGGATTTCTATTTCGAGATCGCCATATAATCACGAACGCACACGTGGTCAGTGATATGAACGAGGTCCACGTGCGGTTTTCGAAAGGCGAGTGGCGGTCGGCGTCGATCACCGGCGTTGATCCATCCAGCGATCTTGCGGTCGTCACAGTGCAACAACTGCCCGACTATCCGACGCCCCTCTCGTTGCGTAGCGATCAACCTCCGGTCGGAACCGAGGTGGTCGCCATTGGAACCCCGTTCGGTCTCGAGGGGTCCATGACGGCCGGTCTCGTCAGCGGAGTCGACCGATTGATTCCGGCTCCGAACGATTACACGATTCCCGATGCGATCCAAACCAGTGCGCCGGTCAATCCGGGAAATTCGGGGGGTCCACTGATGGATCTCGCTGGACAAGTGGTTGGCGTCGTCTCCAGTGGTGGTGGCGACAACCTTGCGTTTGCGATCTCTGCGGCCCTGATCGAACGGGTCGTTCCGGCACTTATCGAGAACGGTACGTATGACCACGCTGCCCTCGGTGTTACGGTGCAATCCGTTACCCCCGAGATTGCCCAACAGCTCGGTCTCGATCAACCCCAGGGCGTGGTCATCAGAAGCGTTCAAAGCTCCGCTGCTGACGTGCTCCAACAAGAAGACGTTATCGTCCGTGTCGAAGACACCCCGATCAACAGCCGTCAGGAACTAGCTTCGTTTCTCGCACTTAAAACCACCCCCGGTGACACCATCCAGATCACCGTGATCCGTGATGGAACGCGTCAGACCGTCTCCGTTACGCTCGGTACGCGTTCGAATCGGAACAATCCTAATTTCTGACACTAGTCGTTTGTCGCCTCCGTCACATTACCCCGTCGCTGGTTGATTCGGACGTAACTATTCGAACCGACGCGCACAGGTGACACCCCCCGGCCTCAAGGGCGGGGATTCCCGAGGTTCTGGTGTTCCTCCCGTCGATTCGGCTGGTTGGGAATTTACGGTTTGTGGACCAACAAATCACAGGCAGTGTCACGCTACCGTTACTCGTTCCCCGCGAGGGGTAGCGAGTTATCGGATTATTTTTGTGTTGGCAGGCATGGTCGGCGTACGTGTTTGATTCGGACTCTCGTCGTAAACGAGCACTATCGGTCGGACATGCAGCCTTGGCGTTCATCGCATGCGAGACGAGAGATAGCTACAGGTGATCCCACAGTGGGACGCAGTCTAGCGATCTATCACCCCTCGGCCCGACTGAAACGACTGATACGATGAACGCGAAACTCGGCAATCACGGGACGACTAGCCCTGTTTCGGTCGAAGATGTCTCATCTACAGAAACCGACAAGGGTTTTATCACTCTGCCTGGAATAAACGGGGTATGAAACGCGTGATCAGCACGGAATCGGCACCTACCGCGGTCGGTGCGTACAGTCAGGCAACGACGGACGGTAACGTTCTGTTTACTGCGGGACAGCTGCCGATGACCGCCGATGGGGAATTGCTCGACGACGAATCCGTCGCTGTCCAGACCGAACAATCACTGTCAAACGTCGCGGCGATTCTCGAGCAGGAGGGACTGGAGATGACTGACGTCCTCAAAGTCACCGTTTTTCTCGACGATATCGAGGATTTCGAGGAGATGAACGACGCCTACAGCACGTTCTTCGAGGAGGAGCCGCCTGCCAGAAGTGCCATCGAAGTCGCGAACGTCCCGAAAGGTGCGGCCATCGAGATCGAAGCCATCGCAACGACTGACTGAGTTTTATACCCGTGACTCGTATGGTTCTGGACGGTTTTTCACGGACGTACGCCCCACTGATCCCCTATCGTCGGTTGATCCATAGCCGTCGTCCGCACGTGATTGATGGCTATCGGGTTCCGAGCGAAGTGCGCGATGGCTCAGTGGTGGAGGATCCGAGTCGCCGGAGGGACATGTCTTTGAGGAAGCGGTTCTCACGGAGAATATGGAGATCGCACTCCTTGGCGGAACAGGTGATATCGGTGAAGGACTCGCGTTGCGCTGGGCTCGGGACACGGACCATACCGTTGTCGTCGGCTCCCGTGATTCCGAGAAAGCGACCCACAGAGCGGACGACTACCGAACGCTGCTCGACGAGCGCGGTGTCGAACACGACGTGATCGGGGTGGACAACGAGACAGCCACGGAGCGCGCGGACGTGGTCGTTCTCAGCGTTCCGCCGGAGTACGCCGTCTCGACCGTCGAAACGGTCTCGAACGGACTCACCAGCGACGATGTGCTCGTTAGTCCCGCTGTGAGTATGGACCGCGACGGGGCTGGATTCCACGCGACACCACCAGAGGATGGCTCCGTCGCCCAAGCCGTTGCTGGGGCTGCACCCGACGTTCCGGTTGTCGGTGCGTTCCAGAACCTCGCTGCTGGCGCGCTCAGCGATTTGGATACCGAGCTTCGAACCGATACCGTGGTGACCGGTGACGATCCCGAGGCCACGGCGCTCGTGCGATCGCTCGCCGAGGAGATCGATGGACTACGAGCGCTCGATGGGGGACCGCTCGCGGTGACGGCGCTCGTCGAAAGCGTCACGCCGCTGTTGATCAACCTCGCCATGAACAACGAAGGAATGCACGATCTCGGTGTCCGATTTCAGTAACGTTCTCTATCCTTTGGGCTATCGATCGCTTCACTCGTGATCAGGGGTATCTCGAACGGATGGAGTCGTTCGAGTTCGATCACGATTCGAGCTGACGGGCCGTCTGTTGGGCTGCTTCGAGATCGAGATCGATAGCGTTTGCTTGTGTTCGGATCTCCTCGGCGTCTACGGTCGTGAGTTCACCGTTTTGCATGAGGACGTTCCCATCGACCATCGAGAACTCGACATCGTCGCCGTGAGCACTGAACACCAGGTGGGAGAACACGTCATGTAGTGGCGTGGCGCGGGTACAGTCCGTCGTAATGCCGACGATGTCTGCACGCCATCCCTCTCGAAGCGCCCCAAGTCGATCGAAGCCCGCCGCGACAGCCCCGTTGATCGTCGCCATCTCGAAGATGGTACGTGCAGGTGTCATGGTCGGATCGAGCCGCTCGACCTTCTGAAGCAAGCTCGCCTGACGCATCTCGGTGAACGGATCGAGCGTGTTGTTACACGGCGGCCCATCGTTGCCGAGCGCGACGTTGATGTCTCGATCGAGGTAGTCCCACACTGGCGCGATGCCGGACGCGAGTTTCATGTTCGAAGACGGACAGTGTGTGACGTGCGTTCCGGTTTCGGCGAGCACCTCGCGTTCGGACTCATCGGTCCACACACAGTGGGCGAGCACGACATCCTCACCAGTGAGTCCCACCTCATCGAGCCAATGGATGTTTCGCATACCGGTATCGCTCTTGACGGTTTCAATCTCGCTTCGGTTCTCACTCGCGTGGGTGTGGATCCGGACGCCGTCGTAGGCGTCGGCGAGTTCACGCGCGCCCCGAAGACACGCCTCGGTACAGGACACCGCGAACCGCGGCGTGACGGCGTACCGGATGCGATCGTCGAACGAACCGTGGTACTCTTCGATGAGGCGTTCGCTTTCGTCTAATGCCCTGTCGGTCGCTTCGAGGAGTCCGTCGGGTGATCGCTGGTCCATCATGACTTTTCCGAGCACGGCGCGGACACCCATCTCCCCGGCTGCCTCGAATGCGCGATCCGCATGAGCGACCGACAAGTGATCGATAGCGGTGGTGGTGCCGCTCTCGATCAGTTCGAGATAGCCCAGTTTGGCTGCGATCTCCATCTCCTCGCCCGTGAGTGATTCTTCCATCGGCAGGATGTAATCGAACAGCCAATCGAGCAACTCGGTGTCGTCGGCGATCCCCCGGCCGAGACTCTGGATGGAGTGGATGTGTCCACCGACCAATCCCGGCATGATGATGTCGTACTCCTCTTCACGGTGGTCGGGGTACTGATCGCGCACTTCCGCACGGTCACCGACCGCTTCGATCCGTGAACCGCGTACAACAACGCTTCCATCGTGGATGACTGTCGACGAATCGACAACGATTGACCCCGATAGTATCATACCACCTCGGGTATGATGATGCGTCGTATAAAATCTTGTTTCACTTCCCGCGACCGATAACCACGGCGGTGAGACGACTGTATCGATAACCCATCTCGTTCCCATCCTCACCACGTCTTAGAACAAGTGAACAAGATCACTGACGAGCAGACGGTGTTTAGCGACGGCTCCGTGGAAACCCGTTAATATTTTGTGTAGATATCACATATTATTTCCATCCGATAACGACCGATTCTCGTCCCGGGAGATCACACGCTTCCGTCTCTGAGAATCCGACCTCGTGAAGCCACGTTTGACACTGTTCGTGAGTGTAATCGAAACCGTCCGTTTCGACCTGGATGTAGAGGTTCGTCAGCAACGCACCATCGTTTTCCCGACGTTCGTTGTCGATCATCGTTCCGTACACGAGGAGCGCTCCTCCGTCCGGTAGTGCATCGTAGGCGCGTTGAATGAGCTCTTTCTTGTGAGTGAGATCGAAATCGTGCAACAGCCGTCCCATCACGAAGACATCGTGTTCCGGAAGCTCTTCTTCGAAGACGTCCCCTGCGTGAAACGACACTCGATCCGCTACGCCACTGTTTGCGATGAACTCCGTTGCAATCGGTTCGAGTCGTGGAAGATCGAATGCCGTTGCCTCGATATGATCGTTCTTTTCGGCCACGGTTACGGGAACGATACCTTTCGAAGCGCCGACGTCACACACCGTTTCGTACGCATCCCACTCGAAGGATTCAGCGAGGTTTTCGGCGACGTGGGCACTCATTCCTGCCATTCCGTTCACGAAACGTTCGAAGAGCTCATCGTTCCCGTACAGTTCATCGAACACGTCTTCGTCCTCGCTGTAGGCGGTCTGTGGCTCTCCTGTCCGAAGCGTTTCCGTGAGATTCCCGAACAACGGATACATCCGTGTGTTCGCCCACTCGAAGTGACCGCCGATGTACGTCTCTTTGTTTTGGTCGAGGAATCTATCTGCGTCGGGTGCGTTTCGATACACACCGTCGTCTCGTTCGAGCAGGTTCAAAGCGACCAACGCATCGAGAAAATCGGCCGCGATATCGGGATGTAAACCGAGACGATCAGTGAGCTCTGTCTTCGATGATGGATTCTGCGCTAGCGCTGTGAACACGCCCATCTCGACAGCGCTGAGAAGCGCTTTCGATCCGAGAAATCCGAACCCGATCTGTCGAAGCCGTTCTGGGGTCGGTGCCTGCTCTGGCATGTTTCAAGACATGCACAACAGGCATTAAAATATTTTTATTTATTTGTGTATCATATGATAAAAACAGAACGTCCCATCAGTCGGTCGTCAGTCCCCGTGCGAGGGTTTCGATCAACACGTTCCGGACGTGTTCGTAGTATCCGTCTCCAATTCCATCGAGTTCCTGTTCGTATCGCTCATACTCATCTTTATGTAGTATGAGAAGCCCGATCGATCCACCCATAATTCCTAATACAGTGAGTGGTTCCATCTCCGAGATCGGACCATCGCTCCGTCTCTGGAACTCTTCGATGATCGGAACGAACTCGGCTAGCTCCTGGTGTTGGAGTTCCGCGAACTGGTCGGGTGATACGTTACGAAGGATGTCCTGATAGTTGCCCTTGATTACCGTTTGTTGGATAAACGGATTCTCCTCCCCGAACTCGACGTAACACCGAAAAAACCGTTCGAGTCCTTCTTGTGGATCGTCCACCCCTAGCAGTTCCGATCGAACATTTTCCATATACTCTTCCAGTTCTCGCTGTAAAATCACGAGATACAGATCCGATTTGGATTCGAAAAACTGATAAAATGTTGGCTTGGCGATTCCTGTCGGTTCGGTGATGTCAGCAACAGTCGTTTTCTTTGGACCGTACTGTAAGAGGAGCTCGTGTCCGATCTCGATGAGTTGTTCTCTGATGCGTTCTCGTTCTTCGTCGGTGAAACCAGCCATAGTCGTCGTTCGATCTCTTACCACATAACCGAATTGGTCATCGGTCATGATCTCATAAACGAAAACGATATTTGGTTATGGAGTTAATGGGTGTTGTATGGGCGTGATCGAAGTAAACGATTTAACGAAGGAGTATGGGAACGTTCGCGGCGTCGATTCGTTGTCATTCACCGTTCCGGAGAGTGAAATATTTGGGTATCTCGGGCCGAACGGTGCTGGGAAGACCACGACGATCCGTGCGCTGTTGGGGTTGCTCACACCGACGTCGGGAACGGCGACGGTGCTCGGAGCTGACGTTCGTGACGAGACCGCATTGATCGAAGCCAAACATCATATCGGCTACCTTCCGGCGGATCTCGGTTTCGACGAGGCGGCAACCGGGAATCAGGTCCTCGATTACCACGCGTCTATCAAAGGTGACAGCCGGCGAGATGAGCTTCTCGAGACGTTTACTCCACCACTCAAACGACCGATTCGGGAGTATTCCACGGGAAACACGCGTATGTTGGGCATCATTCAGACGTTCATGCACGATCCTGATCTGGTGATCATGGACGAACCGACTGCCGGACTCGATCCGTTGAAACAGGAGGAGTTCAACGAGTTCCTTCGGGCGGAACGGAAGCGTGGAACGACGATTTTCTTCTCTTCGCACGTGTTAAGCGAGGTTCGCCGCGTTTGCGATCGTGTCGGGATCCTCAGAGCGGGACAACTCGTCGGATTGGAGGAGATCGAAGCGTTGCTCGATCGTGGGGGCAAGCGGGTCCACGTCGTCCCGGTCGATGGAGACAGTCCGAACGTCACAGATCTCGACGGCGCGTTCGACGTTACGACGGTCGGTGAAGAGATCCAGTTTACTTACACCGGTGAGTACAACACGTTGCTCGATGAACTCGCAGATCACGACGTGCGCGACGTCGAGATCAGCGAGCCGGCGCTGGAGGACGTGTTCATGCACTACTACGGTACCGAACAGAACGTCTCCATGGAGAACGCCGATGTTTGAGACTGCCCAGTACGAATCGGAACGCCGGTTCCGGGGGATGGTTGTCATCGCCGCCGGATTAGCCATCCTCACGGGGTTTTTCGTCTGGTATTTCTCGGTTCTCGATACGGAGAGTTTGGAACAGATGGCCACCTCGCTCCCTCCAGCGATGCTTGAAGCGTTCGGTATCGAGACGATCGCCACCATCGAAGGGTTTCTCGCTGTCGAAGTGTACAACTTCCTCTGGGTGCTCGGTCTCGGGTTGTACTTCGCATACACCGCGGGCGGGCTGATCGCCGGTGACGTCGAACGGGATCGGATGGATCTGCTGTTGTCGTTTCCCGTCTCCCGGTCACGACTCCTTCTCGAAAAGTACAGTTCGTTGCTTCCCCCGATCGTCGTGTTCAACGTCGTCGTTGGCGTCGTCGTGTACGGTAGTGCGGTTGCGATCGGTGAATCGATCGACCCGATCCATCTCCTGTTGGTTCATGCCCTTTCGATCCCGTATCTACTCGCGTGTGCGGCGGTCGGGACCGTCTTTACTGTGCTCCTCGACCGAGCGGATACTGCAAAGCGAGGGGCGATCGGACTGGTCTTTGCGCTCTTTCTCCTTGAGTCGGTCACCGCGAACGCCGAGCGTCTCGACTGGGTCGGGAAGCTGAGCCCCACCCAGTACTACGATCCGAGCGAGATACTCGTCGAGGGAACGTACGCTCTCGCTGACAGCGGTGTTTTGCTCGTGACTACCGTTGTCCTACTGCTTTGTAGCCAGTTGCTATTCAAGCGACGTGATATCTGATATCCCGTTGGAAGATTCTGACGTTCTTTGATAGATTTTTGTTTTCCGGTTACTTCCCAGACGGGATGAGCACGCTCCAATCGATCCGATTCGAAATCGAGGACGTCGCGTACGTAAACTGGACGTTCTCGTGACGCGCTCTTGGAACTCACCGAAATCCTCCTCGCAACGCTGACACAGGGCGATTAACGCGTTCACAGTCGGCAGTGCTACCAGTGTCCACTGCAAGCGTGTACTCAGAGTAGACGTTTGTCGAGTAGCTTGATAGCTCACGAGTGATGTGGTACGAGATTTCTGTTTCCGTGACAGAAAATATCAAATTAAATGGGTATATAGTAACTTCTCTATTTTCTTTATTATATCTAATATTTATGATTACTGTGAAGAATATCAAGATTGCTGTTCAGCGTTACTGTTTCGCTATTTCGACGATCATTCTACCCCTGAACCGATGTATATCGATCGCGTATTACGGCTCCGACGACGGGAAGCGTATCGAACTCGTAGCCCGAGTGTGAACACCGCCCCTGATATGACTAGATAGAGCTATTATATCTATAGTATCTGAACCAGTAAAATAATTATTACTTTATGTATATTCCTGTATTAGTGTGAGCGCTGTTGCGAGAGCGGTGGGGTGACACTGCTGATGAGCCACGCGGTGAGGTTGTAGAATATCACGGCGAAGCAGATGATGATGATGAGAACGCCGAACAGCAGTCCTTGCCGGAGGAGATCAAGCGCGTTCACGATGAGATAGCCGAGACCGCCGGTTGTGGCGATGAACTCTATGACGATCGCGCCGACGATGGCCTGTTGTACCGCGACTTTCAGACCGCTCGCGCTGTAGGGGAATGCCTCCCAGAACTCGATCTTCCGGACGAACTGCGACGGCGTCGCTCCGAACACTTCACCGAGATGATACAACTCTTGACGAACGTGGCTGAAGCCTGTGATCGTGTTGATGAGTATCGGGAAAAAGGACACCCACGCCACGAATACGCTCGCTGCCACGACGTAGGAGTCGAACCAGAGGACGAAGATGGGTGCGAGAATGGCGGCCGGCAGCGAGTAGGCGTACACCAGAAACGGCATCGAAGACTGTCGGATGACCATCGATTTCGACACGACGATTCCTGCGGGGATCGCAATGACGACTGCGAGCGCGTAGCCAGTGACGATTTCGAGGAACGTTATCCTGATCCCTCGGAGTATGAGTCCTTGGTAGTTGAGCGTCTGGTCGATGACGAAGGCGATCGACGGGAAGTACGCGTTTCCTCGCGGGTTGAAAAATCGGGAGTACAGCTCCCACCACACGAGCAACCCCACTACGATGAGAACGCTCGCACTGTTCCGTCGAAGCCAATCGGCAACCACAGTGTTGATTCGTTTTCTCATGCGTTACTCCGTGAATAAATTCGTTTGGTGCCAGTGAATCACTCGATCCTGCAGGCTGAACAGCACGAAAAACGCGCTAACTGACAGCAGTCCCATTATTCCAACGATGCCGAACACGAGATCTGTCTCGTAGGCCTCTAGCGCCACGAGCGCGAGATTCCCCATCCCTTCGTCAGAGGCGACGAACTCCCCGACGACGGCACCGACGATCGAGAGTATCACGCCGATCTTCATGCCGTCGAAGATGAACGCGAGCGCGTTCGGAAACCGGACCCATTTGAATCCCTGCCACGCCGTCGCATCGAACGATCGTAACAGGAGCATCTGATCCTCGTCGATCCGGGTTAACCCTTCGTGTATATTCACGAGCAACGGGAAAAAGGCGATCCACGCCGACAGCATGTATTTCGCATCGAATCCACTGACGTAGAAGATTATGAGCGGGGCAAGCGCTACGCGAGGGATCGAGTTGCCGCTCACGATCAACGGAAGGAGCAGTCGCTCTGCACGTTTGCTGTACGTGAGAACGACCGCCATGAGGAACGCGAGCACGGTCGCCCAAACGAATCCGACCGCACTGGCCACTACCGTCGGTTCCAAATTCTTCAGGATGAGTGATCGGTACTCGAAAATGCCTTGCAACACGCTCAGGGGAGAGGGAAGTACTACGTTCGAAACGAACCCAAAGACGTCCGTCACGAGATACCACCCGATCAGGAGACTACCGATCGAGAGCGCTGAAATCCCCCATCGTGTTCTCTGTTTTTTCTCTATCATATCAGCTCGTAGATCGTCCCCGGAGTTCCATCGTCTCCGTCACCTGCGCGACGATATCTTGATACGCGTCGTGGGCCAACGTTTCCTCGTTGCGCGGACGCGCCAGATCGACGGAGACGGTGTCGAGTGCGGTCGCTGGCCGATCGCTCAACACGATCACGCGATCCGAGAGATAGATGGCCTCCTGAATGTTGTGCGTCACGAACAGGACGGTCTTGTTGGTCGCCGCCCAGATCGAGAGGAGTTCGTCGTTAAGTTGGTCGCGCGTTATCTTATCCAGCGCACCGAACGGTTCGTCCATCAGCAAGATCGGGGGATCATACACGAGGCTCCGACAGATCGATGCGCGCTGTTGCATTCCTCCGGATAGTTCCCTGGGATATGCGTCCTCGAACCCGCCGAGATCGACGATACTCAGTAGTTCTCGTGCCCGCTCCTCGTAGTGGGATCGATCCTCTGTGAGCACGCCGTTTTCATCCATGATCTCGACGGGAAGCAACACGTTGTCGAGGATGGTTCGCCACTCGAGCAACACGGGCTTCTGGAAGACCAGCCCGACGTTGTGCTTTTCGTACACAGAGCTCTGGACGTTCATCCCATTCACGGTCACGGAGCCGCGCGTTGGATCGAGGATACCGGCCGTCAGATGGAGGAGCGTCGACTTTCCACAGCCCGACGGCCCAACGATCGAAACGAACTCGCCCTCCTCGATGTCGGCCGAAAATTCCTCGACCGCAAGAACAGTGTCTTCGTCCGTCCCGTATCGCTTCTCAACGTCGCTGTAGGTGACTATTGGTGATTTGTCTGTCATCGTTTCCTCACGACTTGTACATGCTGGAGAACGGTTCTGCATTCTCTTCCATCTGCTTCCACTCGTCGGCCGTAAACGATGCTAGTTCGGCGTTGTCCCGTGGACGGAAGTCTGCCGCCGCTTCGACGCTCGGCGTTTCATCGATGTCGAGGATTTGTCCGAGCGTCTCGAAACTGTTCCGGAGGACGTCCTTATCGAGATACCCAAGCCCGTTTTTCTTCGTGGGAGACGAGAGATTCGTCGCGATCACGCCGGCTTTCAGGGTTTTCAGTTGGTTTTCCTTGTCCTCCAGTTGCAACGACTGATTGACGTCGTTGCGCATGATCGTCACCGTCTCTTCAGGGTTGAGGAAGATCCACTTTAACGCGGACGAATACCCTTCGAGCACTCGTGTGGTGTACTCGAGATTGTTCGACTCTTCTAGCCAGGAGCCGTTGGCGATCAGCGTAAATCCGTAGGAGGGGATCCGGTTGTAAAGCGGTTCGACGCCGAGCTTTGCGTTCTTCGGCAGCAGCTTCCGTACCGACGGTACTTGGTAGATCCCTCGCCACACCCCATCAGCTCGTCCCTCGCTTAGCATGGCCGCAGCCGTCGAATCATCGACGTATTCGACCGTTACGGAGCTCGGTGGGTCGACGTTGTTCGCGTAGATGTTCCACGTCTGTTCGGCCAATCCTGAAACGACGATGATCCGTTTGTTTGCGAGATCCGTGGGTGAATTCATGACATCGGTACGATACAGCAGCCCGTGCTGGATCCGGGCTTTTGCGGTGCCGTACAGTTTGAGATCATACCCCTGTGCGAGACCGGATATCTGGGGCGTGATCGAACCGTGGCCGAGTACGTCTTTCCTGTTTGCGACACGTTTTGCCGTATCCCCCGAGCCGTTGCCCTGTTTCACGGACGGCGGCTTGACGTTTGCGTCTATCCACTGTCCTTTGCTCTTGGCGATGTAGGCGTCCGAATAACTGAGATTGGGTTTCCATGGCGTCCGCCACGTGACATCACGTTCGATAGCATCTTTCGACAGGTCGTCGGTTTTGGTGGCTGCTGGAGAACCGCCCAAACAACCGGCGAGTCCTCCGACCGTCGCCGCCGTTCCAAGAAGAAACTTCCGGCGGTCGATATTCTCCGGCAAGATGCCGTCTAGCTTCCGTATCTCTTCGTTACGTGCTATACTGTCACCATCTCGCATGAAACACAGTAACAAATTCATTCATCATAAGTTTTACTGTGGATCTATGATTCCTGCCTCGCTAAAACGAGACATCAAGAATGGTGTTCTCTGTGCCCGAACTGTGATCGACTGTCGTCGCCGTACACTGGTCTCGACCGATGTCGAGATAGGCGTAGGTGGTTACAGGGGCGGTGTCGGGTCGGATATCGGCGTAATGCTTCTTATACAGATACGTGACCCCATCGACATGGGAGGATCCCTCTGCAGCGTACTGAGCGGTGTGTCCTTGGGGACACACTACCTTCTCATAAGAGGAGAGGACGTCGTGGATCGCGCGGTAGTTTCGGCACACCCAGTACAACTGGTCGATGCTCTGTGTGTCAGTGGGCGCTGACGCTAACGGATCGCCCGGCGTCAGCCACGCGTGGTGATGAAAATACACCACTTTCGCATCATCACCAGCCGCCGAAAGTTCGTCGTCGAGCCACTGTAAATCACCGTACGGGACGTAACCGTTCGTCCATCCATAGCCACACTCCGGCGAACCACTCACCCATCCCGGTCCCACTGTATTCATCATAAGTACAGTGACACCATCGTGTACCTCCTTGTATCGCAGTCGCGCCCGGTCGTCCGACGCGAGGAAATGCTGTAGTGGGACGTCGTGATTTCCCGGGGTGCAGACGATGTACGCCCCGTATCCGCTGTCATCCACCAGCTTCCAAAACCGGTCGTAATACTCTGGAGGTGTGTGTTCGTATCCACTATCGTCGAAGGAACCGTGACCGGAAGCGAGATCCCCGTTGATGTACAGACGCTCGATTCCGTACTCCTCGAACAGAGAAACGATGTCCGACGTCAGTCGTCGACCGGGACCCGCTTGCTTGCCGGGATAGACGTGGGGATCCGGAAGCCATCCAATGCGCGCCATCAGAGCGCCTCCAATTCGAGCGCAACCGTCGTTGCGTTGCTGATCGTGGCCCGATCACAGGATCGATCCCGTTTTACTTCGAAGTGAAGCGTGTGACTCCGAAGCGGGGCACTGTTTCTGAATCCAGTTACGACGTCTTTGACCTCCGAGAGATACACCTCATCGAACACTTGGGTGCGACCTTGCCCCGTGACTTCCAACACCGTTCGTCGGGTGGGATCGTCGTCTAGCACGATGTCGCGTTCCGCTCGTGGCGGCTGGTAGGCCGGACGGTTGGCGATCGAGACGCGAATGCTCGCGGTCGCCTCCCTCGGAGCGTCGAAATGGCCAACGATCCGAAGGACTGGCACACGTCCCGGCGCGAACGGAACGACTCCGTACCCGATCTCCGTATCGGTGTCTTCGTAGGTCGGGCTGGTCGCGTCGATGTCCTTCGGAAACGGCCGCATCATCCATGACTGTCGCCTCGTTCCGCTCACGGGCAACGCGTGTTGAAGTCCTTCGACGGTGATCTGACCGAACTCATCGCCGGGCAGCACGTCCTCGATCGATATGCTGGTTCCCTCGCCAGACAGGGCCACGTCCCCTCTGTCAGTGACGTCTCGGTCGTTCTGTGCTTCACGTCCTCCTCCCGGCTGTGCCATCGCTCCCATTCCCAGCAGGGCAAGCACTGACCGGCGGGAAAGTGACAAACCGTGCTCTCGACTCGCGCTATTGCTGTCCGTGTCCGCCATGAGAAGCGATTGCAATTCACAATGCCATAAATGTTGTGGTCACCCTCCTCGTTCGCATACCCTCTGGGTAACTCGTCTCCAGCCTCACGCCGTTCGATCAGCCAACTCCACGATGGTGCCGTCCGGATCCCGGAGATACGCGATCCGAAGCTCGTCGTTCACTTGCTGTGGCTCGTCGATGAACCGCTCAGAGCCGAGCCGGTCGTAGCACGCGTCGAGATCCTCCACGTCCAAACAGAAGTGTGGGACGCCCCCGTCGTGGAGTGATGCGGTGGCGTTGCTGTTTTCGTTCGGTGGAGCGTCGTACGCGATGAGTTCGATCTCGAACCCGTCGGCGTCGAGAAACGCGATTTCTCCCTCGACACCGCTTACTCCGATGATGGTGCCCTGAACGTCGCTAATGGGGAAGCGTCGGGTGACAGTACAGCCCAGTTCGTCGCGGTAAAACGACAGTGCTGTTTCCATATCGGAAACGTTCAGTCCGTAGTGTGCAGCTGTGCCGAGCATCGTGTTATTCCATCTCTTCGAGGTCGTCGGTGATGTATTCGAGCGCCCGCCCGGCGACGTCGCCGATGCCTCGCACCGAGCGTCCGAGATCCGCCGTGATGATCGTCCCGGTCATCGGTCGAGAATCGTCTTCGGAGGCGAGCAGCACGTAGGTCCCGGTGTAATCCGCTGGCTGGGGAACGATATCCAACGGATGGACGGATGGATCGAACCCGTCTTCGGAACCGGTGTCGGATCGGTCGATCGAGCCGACCGTCGAGAGGTTCGTCGGGACGTAGCCCGGCGCGACGCCGTTGACACTGATCGCCGGAGCGAGTTCGAACGCGAGCTGTCGGATGAGTCCGGCAACGGCGTGTTTCGATGGAACGTACAGCACCCCCCCACCATCGGGATCGAAACTCGCGCCCGACGCGGTGAACACCATCCGTCCGTTCGTTTCGAGGAGCTCCGGAAGGGCGGCTTTCGCACCGAGGATATACCCCAACACGTTGACGTCGAAGAGGTGGTGAAACTCCGATTCGACGTCAGACAGCTCCGGTAGCGTCACGTTCCCATCAAAGCGGCCAGCGTTTCCAACGAACACGTCTAACCCACCGAACGCCTCGACGGTTCGTGTCACGGCGCGTTCGTTGTCCGACAGAGTGGTGACGTCACCTTCGACGGTCTCGACGCGTGCCCCGTGCGCATCGTCGATGGCTGCGAGCCGCTCGCTTTCGACATCGAGCACGCCGACCGATGCTCCCTCCTCAACGAACCGATCGACGACCGCACGCCCGATACCGGAGCCACCGCCGGTGACCAGCACCGCCGTATCGTCGAGCCACCCTGTGGTCATGGTGGGCCTCCTCTTCGCGTACTGTGTCTGTGAGCCACGCGGATCACTCGGAACCAGAGTCCCCGATATTCTCGGTGTTCAGCCAGACGTTCCACGTTTCGGGCGTTCGTGGCCACCGTTTGGCCGGTTTACCGCCGGCTTCGGGAGCTTTCTCCATCTCTGCTGTCAGTTCGATCGGGTTGCCGTCCGGATCCGGGAAGTAGAGGAAGATGTTGTTTCCGGGTCCGTGTCGTCCCGGTCCCCGGTAGATCGGGTGATCCCGGGCGTTCAGCTTCTCTGCTGCGTTTCCGATCGCCTCGAAGTCCGGCACCTCGAAGGCGATGTGGTAGATCGGTCCGGTCGTCGGGAGCATCGGTGGCCCGTCTTCGGGGAGATCGCGTTCGAACTCGTGGAGATCCAACTCCAGTTCGTCGCGATCGGCGAGCGCCGCCAGCTCCTCGTCCGACATCTGAGTGAGGTTGAGTTCGTGGTGTTGGGACTGTTCGGCAACGGCGGGCGTACGCAGAAAAGCGACGGCCTCACCGATTCGATCGGACACCGCCATGTTCAGAACGTCACGGTAGAACTCGATCGATGCTTCCAAATCCCGTACCTTGATCGCCACGTGGTCTAAGCCCATGTTCTCAACGACCATGTATCGAGAACTCAAACCACGATCGTATGTGTCTTTCGATACCGGTGGCTCATCAGACGACCGCGAGCGTCGTCACGCCGATGACGACGAGTAGCGTTCCGAAGACGATGCGCAGGGAGAACAGCTCATGGTTGCGGAGCAAGCGGTAGCTGATGAGGAGCGCGAACAGCGGCGACGTGTTCAGTATCGGTGCCACGATCACCACGCTTCCGGCGCGGAGCGCCATGTACAAGAGTGCAGTACCGACGCTCGATACGATCCCCGCTACCACGAACAGCCACCCATCCCGCCACGTGACCGTCAGTGTCCGATGACGTCCGGTGAACACGGCGTAGCTCCCGAGCAACACGAGGGAGGTGGTACTGTTGACAGCCGCCCCAACCGTTGGCTCGACTGTGCCGTTGAGGCCAACGTCACGGAGCACCTGTGCGCCCCCGAAAAAGACAGCGGCCAGCACCGGGAACGCGATCGCCCACCGATCGCCAGCTCGAACCGCACCGCTGGTACTAGTGCTGCCGACTAGTACACCACCCGTGACGACGGCCGACGCACCCGCGAATCCGGTCAGTGAGAGGCTCTCGTCGAGCACGAGCAGCGCCACTAACACCGCAATCATCGGATTGGTGTTGCTGATCGGATAGCTGATCGTAACACCCAATCGGCGGATTCCGGTGTAGTTACACAGCCGGCCTAGCCCCGGCGCGAACAGTCCAGCGACGATGAAGTACTTCCACGTACTGAGATCTACTACTACGCCGTACAGCGCCGCGCTGACGGTCCACAACAGGACCACGTTGACCGAGAGCGTCACCAACAGCGCCGTCATCGGATCCGATCGCTCGACACCTAACCGGACGAGCAACGTCGACACCGAAAACGCGATCGCCGTTCCCATCGCAAACGATAGGGGGACCAGCGTATCGATGGTTGGGAGCACGACTCAGGTACCGACCTGAACCGTCCGGTCGTCTCGGAGCAGTTCGATGGCCGACAGCACCGCGAGATAGCTAGTTTTCGGATTGGTAGGAGACGGATCATTTCGAACCGTCGTCTCGATGTCGCCCATGGCACCACTCACCGCTATCCGGTGAACGTTGCGCTGCCCGTCCGGATCGGCGACGATCCGCACTGTCGTTCGTTCAGGTCCAACTCCTGCGAGACTCAACGCTAGGGCGACGTTGATGTTCGAGGGAAAGCCCTCTGCCGCCTCTGTAGCGCTGCCTTCGAACACGGTGGTCGGTTCGGTGATCTCGTGAACGTCGATCCCGTGACTGTCGAGATACGGCGCGCCCGCGATCCCATTGGGCGGTTTGGTCGTCGTCAACGACACTGATTCGAGATCACTGTTTCCCGCGGCGGTGATCGCATCGAGCCCGGCGATGGCGCCCGACGGCACGAACACCGTTTGCCCGGTCTGCTCGGCGGTCTCGATCACCTGCTCTCGAAGCGTTCGATCGGCGAGTGCACCGACACTGAGTGTCACGAGATCACATCCAGCACGGAGGATATCGACCGCATACTCGCGAACAGCGCCCTGTCCCGCTGCTTCGACGACGAGATCGACGTCGACCAACCGATCGAACGAACGAACGGCAACCACGTTAGCAGGGCTGGCCGGATCGATGGACGATTCGACGCGGTCGGGATGTCGATCAAAGATCCGGACGGTCGACGCCGACACCGTTCTCTCACGGATCGACGTTAGGAGTTGCCGTCCGATCGTTCCAAAGCCAAGGATACCGATAGCGCGACCCATACACCGATCAATTCGGAGCGATCGGATGTAGCTATCGAATCAGGACCGATCTCCTCGGAAAGCTGGTACACGACAACAGTTATGGTACTTCGCTCGGGATGAATAGACGCAGCATGGAAGAAGCAGGTTTGTTAGCCCCGCTGTTCCGTCGTCAGATGGAGCACTGCGAGGTCACGGCAGACGAGACTGTCGCTCTCGTCACGGATGTACAGAGCAAGCGTGAATTCGTCGGCGCGAGCTTCGCCGCCGCGACCGATCTGGGTGCGGAGGTGTTCGAGGTGAAAGTCCCAGAGTACGGTCGTAATTCGGTCGGTGCTGACGTCTCCGCCGGGCAGGGCGGTACACTCCGGTTGCCCGGCGGTCCGGTCGAAGCGTGTAAAGCAGCGGACATGGTGTTCGATTTCACCCTCGAAGGGTTCATTCACGTGCCCGAACGAGATGCGATCCGCGATGCGGACACGCGGATCCTCCGTGTTGGCGCTCGCCAACCGTTCGTGCTCCGCCGGTTGATGCCGTGGGACGATGCAGAGGCCCAGGCAGTCAAAGAGCGGGTCCAAGCGGCCGCAGATCGGCTCGCGTCGGCGGATGAGATGCGTATCACGAGCGAGTACGGGACCGACGTCACGATGGAAGTCGAACCGGAAACCGCGTTCGACTCGTATGGCTTCGTCGACGAACCCGGCAAGTGGGATGTGTGGGGACAAAACATGGTGTCGAACTATCCGACGAACGTCAACGGCACCATCGTTATCGCTCCCAGCGATTACAACGTCGTTCCGTTCCACGACTACTACGACGCCGCCGTTGAGTGTGTCGTCGAAGACGGATTCATCACCGAGATCAACGGCGACGGTGGTGATGCGGAGCTGATGCGCGGACACATGGAGAGCTACAACGACCGTGACGTGTTCGCCACCAGCCACTTCGGTTGGGGATTGAACCCGAACGGACAGTTCTACAACATGGCGATTCACGACCGCAAGCCCGACGAGACCGGTGTGAGCGCGAGCGAAGGCCGCGTTTGGGAGGGCAACATGCTCTGGAGCACGGGGCCAAACACCCACCAAGATCGGTACACCAACTGTCACTACGACATCGCCCAGAAGGGATGTACCATCACGTTGGACGGCGAACCGGTCGTTACGGACGGACAGGTCGTCGAATAGGTCCAATCACGTCGCTTCCGTATCGACGTTTCCCCTTCTCTGCTCCGCCGATCCGTGGAGTTACATTTATACTCCGGTGTCCGTTCTGGTGTAGTATGTCAACCGGAGGCACTGCTGTCGCCCGAGCACTGGTAGATAACGGCGTCTCGTCGGTGTTTGCGTTGCTTGGAAATCAAACGGTCAGCACCGCCGAGGGGCTTCATGAACGTGGCGTCGATGTCGTCTCTGCGCGCCACGAGTACAACGCGGCCGTCATGGCGGACACGTACGGACGGCTGACGGGAAAGCCGGGGGTTGCGCTCACCGTCGCCGGGCCCGGCGCGACGAACGCGTTGACCGGTGTCGCACAGGCGTACACGGCCGCATCGCCGATGGTTTGTGTCAGCGCCGTTCTGGAAGAAGACGCACCAACCGAAGCGCTCCATGGGGTGGACGATCCCCAGTTCCTCGAAACGGCCTTCGAGCCGGCGACGAAGTGGAGCACGCAGGTCCACACGCCAGAACGGATCCCTGTGGCCATCAACCGTGGCTTCGAGATTGCGACGAGCGGTCGTCCCGGTCCCGTGTTCATCGGGGTCGAGGACGCGGTGCTCATGAACGACGTCGATATCTCGGATGGCGCATTCGACTGGGACCGCCAGACGACGATCGGTCCCGATCCCGACGGCGTTGCAGACGCACTCGCGCCCCTCTCGGAGACGAACCGACGCGCGCTGTACGTCGGGAAGGGTGTCTCTCGGGCATTCGCGTGGGACGGTGTCATCGAGATCGCTGAATCGCTGGGGTGTCCCGTGATCTGTCCCCGCCATTACCCGGATTCGTTCCCCAACGACCACGAGCTGTTCGCCGGCACCGTCGGGATGTCCGATCATCCGGCGGCAGTGACCGCGCTCGAAGGGGCCGACGCCGTGCTCTCGATCGGGGTCCGCCCCAGTTCGCACGAAGCGACTGTGCTCGGCGATCGTGCTGGCACCGACACGGCGTTCGTCTACCTGCACGCTGGATCCAAGGAGTATGCTCAAACGCCCACGGCGGCGGTCGTGGGCGGCCGGTTAGACGAGAGCATCGACACCGCTCGCCGTGTTTTCGAGCAGGAAACGAGAGGGACGGCAGGCGATTACCTCGATGCGGTCCATCGACGGAACGAACGGGTGGATCGTGATACTGCGGCGTATCTGGCGGACGTGAAAGACCAGACGCCGATCCATCCGTTGCTCGTGATGGCACGGCTCCGCGAGGTTGCACCCGACGACGTGATCGTGACCGGGGACGCCGGTGCCGCTGGGGGAGCGTGGCCCAACGACGTGTTCGAATACCGGACTCCGAACACGTTCCAGCACTCCCGGCTGTACGATTCGATGGGGTTCCCAGTGCCCGCAGGCAACGCAGCCAAGCTGGTCGATCCGGATCGAGCGGTCGTCAACCTCATCGGCGACGGCGGCTTCTTGATGTGCAACATGGAGCTGGCAACTGCGGTCGCCACCGATACTGATGCCGTTACGGTCGTGATGAACGACGCGAAATATGGAATGATCTGGAACTATCAGCGTGCAAGCGGCCACAGCGAGGTCGCAACGGACATTCCCGCCGTGAACATCGCGGCGATGGCCGAAGCGTTCGGGGTTCGTGGCATCCGTGTTGAGGAGCCCGACGACGTGAAATCCGCACTCGAATCGGCGCTCGCTGCTGAGGAGCACGTGGTGGTGGACATCGTGACCGATCCGGCAGCGGAGTACGTCTCCCGGAAGATCTGGTAGTCGAGCAGTTCCTCGATTTTATACGTCTTCGGTTCATCGACCCGGGCATGGTGGTTATGGAGCCGACGCCAGGAGCGGTTACCCTGGAATCGATGCACTATGAGAGCGACGACGGACAGCAGTTCGATGGCTTTCACATCACGGGCGAATCGACCGACGGCCCACGAACCGGCGTCGTGATGTTACACGGCCTCAGAGGCACCGCACTCAGCGGTGGGATCGCTGCCATCGCGTATGCGCTCGCCCGCCGTGGGCTGGAGTGTTTGGCTATCAACAAGCGCAACAGCGGGAAGCTGTACGAGACCTCCGATTTTTCGGCCATCGACCACGATATCCGTGGAGCGATCGAGTGGCTGCAAGCGGCGGGCTGTGAGGAGATCGTGCTGTGGGGTCGCAGCCTCGGCGCTACCGAGGCGGCCTACTACCAAGGCAAACGCAACGACCCAGACGTGGACAGCGTGGTACTCGCCGCACCGTTCGCTGACATCAGGGAGCGATCGACCATGGGATATTTCGAGGCTGTTTCTGAGACCCCCGAAAAAGCCTACGAGGAGTTCGTCGAGACTGCCCGGGAACGCGTTGCTGACGATCGGGGCAACGAGATAGTCGCACTTCCCCGACCGGTTGCGGGTGACGTCGAGTACATCCCGATGACCGCACAAGCGTTCCTTTCCTATCGCTCGCCCGAAAGCGACTGTGCAACGATCGACTGGACACCGTCTATCGCGGTCCCGATGTTACTCGTTCCCCACGCTGAAGACAGAAACGTCACGCCCGCTGAGGCCGAAGAGATCCGCGAATCGGCAACGAACAGCCCGCTCGTTTCGATCAGTCCGATCGAGTCCGATCATTTCTTCTCTGGCCACGAGGATGAGGTCGCCGAGGAAACTGCGGCGTTCGTCAGCCAAGCGCGGGATTAGTGAAACTCGACCAGATCGTCGGGTTCCGGACCGAGCGGGGTTTCGAGCAGTGTCGAGAAAAACGATGGCTCCTGTCGAGCGAGCGTTGCCAGCTCACTCGGTCCCAACACGATCGTATAGCCCATCTTCACCGACTCGATGAGCAGTCGATCCTCGGTATCGATCTCGACCGCCCGAAGCTCGACGAGTGCGTACTCGTTGCCGATCCGGAGGGTGGCGTGTGGCTCGGCCGATGCCTTCCCGGTGGAGTGAGTGGGGTCCACAGTGCCCTCCTTTTGAAGGAACCCTTCTTCCTGCCACGTCACACACTCCAGTTCGAGCGCGTCGAGGCGACACCCGGGACCGCTCTCCGGACGGATCGCTAGCCGTGTCCCGTTCGGTGTGGTGTGTTCGTGGATAGCGACAGTCGTGGTGTCGTCCGACAGCACGATGTCCGGATCTTCTCGTGTCATAGGATGATCGAAAGGGAATCGGTCGGGAGCACGGTGTGATCGAGCAACACCAACCGAGCGGCAAGCCCAAGTCCGTCCTCGGTTCGGCGGAGCGTGTCGCGGCGCTCGGCCGACAGCAGATCGGGCGTCGTGGAATCCTCGTGTGATCGATGAACGAGGAGATTGCTACGAACGTCGAATGAGTCGTCATCAGCGTCTAGTACCGTGACGTTGGAGACGAAGCGCCGCGTCCGCGACGGCGGGTTTTCCGACCACGCGAAATCGTTCTCGAGGCGTTCGATACGAACGCGAAGCGATTCGTGATCCTCTTTCAGATGGTAGGCTTGATCGCTGAATTCCTCATCGGCCGATCGCTCGCGCGTCGTTCGAACGGGCACGCGATAGTCGATGTCTTCGGTTACGAGATCGAACCACTCGAAGACGCGGCGATCGTCGAGCAGATAAGCCTCGTTGTAGAGGAACTCCTCACACGCCGAACGACGCGCGTAGGCCGCGTATTCGCCGTTCATCGTGGCTCCTCCTGCATCGCGTCGTACCACGAACGGTAGAACGTGAGCTGGTTTTCGTCGGTCAGCCCACCGTGAACGTACGTCTCCCCTGGGCCGGGCCAGTCTGGCACCCGCTCTGGAGCTGCGTCCCCGAACCGGCCCATCGTGAAGTTCGTCGTGGCCGCCTGTTGCTCGGCGAAGACGCTGCCTGCTGCTTCGGTGATCCCATTCCAGATCGCGATGTCGTCCACTTCGAAGTTGCCCGAGGCGCTGAACGTTCCCATACCGGATTCGTACACGCGCTCTTTGTACTCCTCGGAGGCGTTTTCGGGGGCGAGGATCCAGTTCCACACTTCCATCTGTCCGGGCCCTTTTGGCTGCCACTGGCGCAACACGAACGTCCCAACGGACTCTTTCTCTGGGGCGTTGGTTCCGCCAAGATGGATGAACGAGAGGTTCGGAAAGATCGTGCCAAGTGTGACGCCTGATTTCCGCGCGACCTCATACTGGTCTTCTGAGAGCCGCTCGGGATGGAAGCCATCGACGACTTCCGGCGGGTGGCCCCAGAAGTTCGGATCGTCGGACTCGATCTGATAGAGGCTGAAGGAGTGGCCGCTCGCGTCGGCGATCGCGTACAGATCGCTTTGCTTCTCGCCGGTCGCCGTGTCGCTCCCGATGCCGGCATCGATGGCCGACTTGTGGCCCATAGGGATGTGGTAGTTGTCGCCAGCGAAGTTCTCGGCTGGCGTTTTCCAGTCCGTCTCGACCTCCCACCGGTGGGGATCGCCGATGACCTCCATATCGATGAACTTCACGTACATGTCGAGATACCACGTCGCGTCCCCCAGATACGCTTCAAGCGACGGTACGTCCGGATCGAGCGCCGCAAACACCAACCCGTGGTAGCTCTCCACGCGTGGCGCCTCATGAAGTCCGTGTTCGTCGGTGTCGAGGTGCTGGTAGGCGTTGCGCTGTTGGGGAACGCCGACCAGCTCACCGCTTGTCGTGTACGTCCACCCGTGGTACGGACACCGAAAGTGTGAGGAGTTCCCCTTCTCGGACCGACACACCTTCGATCCTCGGTGTCGACAGCTGTTGAACAACACCTGAACGTCCCCGTCCTCATCGCGGACGAAGATGAACGGATCGGTGCCGATGTATCGCTGGCGGTAATCGCCCGGTTCGGGAATCTCCGTCTCGTGCCCGATAAAGACCCAGTTCTGACCGAAAATGCGCCGTCGTTCCGCCTCGTACACCGCCTCGTTGTGGAGGACTGACACCGGGAGCTGTCCGTCCTCGAGTTGCTCGCCGACTGTCTCCATCAGCGTCTCGATCCCTTCTGGAGATCGGTTAGCCGTACGCCGTGCTTCGTTGTTGGACATGCTATAGCCAATCAATGACACTCCGACAGTTAATAGTTGTCGTGACTGGATTCGACCCCGACCCGAAACGCCCGAACTATTCCCCGCGAGTCACAGTCGGTCGTGGATCAGGCCGTGATACCGTTCGATCGTGGACAACGGCTGTGGCTTGGTGAGATAACTGATCCCCACGAACGAGAGGAGATTGGCGATCGACGCCGTCACGAGTCCCGGAACCATCGGAGTCGGAAACGGATTCGGCACGAGTTGTAGCTGGAACAACACCAACAGCACGGCTCCGAGTGCTGGCGCGACGATGGCGGCCTCCGTCGAGGCGCGGGGCCACGCGACGGCACCGATGAGCGGTGAAAGCAACTGTACGGCAACGCCGCCGACGATGAGCGCGAGCGGCGTGATCAGTCCGGGGTAGTACAGCGCCCCGCTGAGACTGACGAGCATCGCGAGAACCATCACCGCCTTGTTCACCCGCAACTCGGTCGTTTCGTCGAGGTCGGTAACGACGATCTCCTTGACGAGATCACGGCTGATCGTCGCCGCCAGCACGTGGGTATAGGAATCCGTCGTGGATATGACAGCGGCGAGAATCCCGACGAGAAACAGCGCGGCGAGCGCGAATGGCATGACTTCGAACGCGAGCAATGAGGAGACGGTGTCGGGGTTGATCCCCGAGGGAAGCGCGCTCCGTCCGTAGATCCCGATGATGACCGTTCCGAAAACGTAGATGAGGGTAAAGACGACGATCATCGTCCCCGCCACCCGGGCGAAATTTCGCTCGCTGTCGAGCGCGTACATCCGGACCCACGCCGCTGGTGCGACTAGCGAATTGCCCAGCGTGACGAGGATTCCGAACAGGATGATCACTGCGGGAGTGAACTCTCCCGTCACACCGGGTACAGTCGTGTACGCCGCTTGTTCCGTACCGAGTGCGGTGAAGATCGATGAGACGCTACCCGCGCTTTGGGTGATGAAAAACGCAAACACACCCATGAGAACGGCGATCAACGCCCCATTGAACGCGTCGAGGTAGGCGATCCCTTTCATCCCGGTTCCCGTGACGTGAAGCGTCACGACACACGCGACGATCACCATGCTGAGATCGAACGGAAGGTATCCCCCGCTCAGAACGGTGAGAACGATACCGCCGGCGAGGAGTTGCGCGACGATGTACGTCGTGTTGAACGCGACGCTTGCGATCACGGTGTACAGACGGACAGTGTCGCTTCCATAATACTCCCCAAGCAGGTCCCCCGGCGTGTTGAACCCGTGTGCCTCCCCGAGCACCCACATTCGGCGTCCGAAATACCAGATCGACGGTGCTGTGACGGCGTACCCGATGATGATGAGCGCGATGAACGGAATCCCGACGGAGTACACCGTTCCGGGGAACCCAGCCATCCCGACGCCGCTCAGAACCGTTGCGACGAGCGTGAGTGAGGCGACGACCCACCCCAAGCCCCTGGATGCAACCACGTAATCACCCAGACTACTGTCGTAATCACGCCGCGAAACGTATGTAATGACGAGAAACACCAGAATGTACGCACCCAATGCGGCCAGTGCAGTCGGCAGCCGAGTCGAAATAACCTCCGACAGATCTGGTGGAATGAGCTGAATGAAGGTCCCCATCAGTCGCCCTCTTCACTCCTCGTCGAGGTGATCTCCACGTTTCCTGTGCTGTCCGGACGATGTACCACGAGATACAATCCGAACACGATGAGCACCGCGATGGCGACTAACAGCACCTGTAATACGGGTAATCCACCGATCAACACCGGCCGCGTTCCGACCGTGGCGAGGGACACGTACCCCACTCCGATGACTCCTATGAAATACCCGAAAACGAGGCTATTCGACCGATCACCCAGTAAACCGTACTCCTCCGGTATCTGGTCAGCATCCGGCCGATCCTGATGCCGCCACTTCTCGCGCCAAGGCATAGTGGGTAGAAATAGCGTGCCACAATAAATCTTTACCTACATTTCGAGTGGGAGTAGCTGCCCCCTCAGAATCGATCACTGACTGGAACGACAGCCGAGGTGGTTTCCTATAGGGAAACACAGAAATATGGTGGGGCGATAGGAGTTCCATGGCGTCGAACGATACGAAATGGCCGCTCCGGACGCTTACCGTGGCAGTCCGAATCATCGAGGCATTGCAATCGCTCGATGGTGCCGGCGTTACTGAGCTTGCAACGCGACTTGATCTCGCAAAAAGCACCGTTCACAACCACCTTCGGACGCTCGAACACCACCAGTACGTGACTAGAAACGGGAATGAGTACCGGTTGAGCCTGAAATTCCTCGACCACGGAGGCTACGTGCAGTATCGTGATGAGCGGTTCGACTTGATCCGCCAGAAAGTCAAATACGTGGCCGCGGAAACCGACGAACTGTGCCAGTTTGTCACTGAAGAACACGGAACGTGTGTCTTCGTGTTCCGAGAGCAGGGCACACAAGCAGTTAACACCCAGACGCGAGCCGGCTCTCGCGTACCGCTTCATCACACGACCGCTGGCAAGGCCATCCTTGCGGCGTTGCCAGACGAGCGTATCGAAACGATCATCGAGCGCCGTGGACTTCCCGGTAAGACCGAGCACACCGTGAGTACCCGCGAAGACCTCTTTGAAGAACTGCGATCGATCCGCTCACGCGGTTACGCATTCGACAAGGACGAACACATTCGAGGACTGAACGCGCTCGGTGTCTCTATCGAGGACGAATCCGAAACCGTTCTCGGCGCTATCAGTGTTGCAACCCCCCAACACCGGCTACAGTCGTCCTCACGCGAGAACGAACTCGCTGATTTCCTTCTCGGTGTCGTCAATGAACTCGAACTGAACATCAGATACTCCTAACGCTGCCGGATGTTTCCCGTTCGGAAACGAGGTTTCTCGTCACGAACGAGACGCAAGACGTTACAGACGTAGTGCTGTAACACCGGGATGGGTTTCACTGTCCTCGTTATCGTTCCGAGTCACTACGATGGATTACAGTCGTACTGGTGTAATCCCCGATTCGGAACCAAGATGATTCATTGGCTGACAACGAGCGAGCAGTCGTGATGGTTCTTCGTCGTTTCACCGCACTGGTGGAATCGTGTACGCACCCGCTGTTCCCAAGATGAGAATACAGATGGGCGAGTAGATAGCCGAACGACGGTTGTCTCATCCTCACTGTTTGCGGTTACGCTGTAGCAGGCGCTTCGCACGGGGGACGGGCATCGACACCACTCCGTTCTTCTCCCGGGAACGAGATCAGAACGACGGCAGTACACTTTTCCTTCTCAATGCGTTCGTCTACCGGCGGTAACATCCATCAGAGAGAGGAACGTGGAACGTCATGTATCTATTAGATCGTTCTGATACCGGGAACGTGCTGATATCAGTTCCGATGGCTGGATCCCTCTTCAGCTGTCAATTCGGTACTGTTCGAGCGCCGTCGTGTCGACAGTGATCCCGAGTCCCGGCTCCTGTGGCACATCGAGAACCCCATCAGTTGGATCGAAGGGAGTTCGGAGGATTTCGGAGCGGAGAGGATTGTGGCTGCGATCGAACTCGAGAAACGCCGGCTCGGGTTCGGTTCGGCTGTGGGGATACGCCGGCAGGCTTGCGGCGAACTGGACGGCAGCAGCGAGTCCGACCGCGCTGTTCCAGACGTGGGGGGTGATGCCGACGTTTTCGGTCGTGGCCAGATCGGCGATACGCCGGGCCTCCGAGAGACCCCCACACCGGGCGAGGTTCGGCTGGACGATGTCGACAAGCCGATCGTCGAGGAGTCGCTTGAACGCGAACCGTCCGTAATGGGCCTCACCGGCTGCGATCGGCGTGTCGATCGCCCGGCCGATCTCCCGGTACCCGGAGTAGTTTTCCGGTGGCACCGGCTCTTCGATCCACGTAAGATCGAACTCCGAGAGCGCGCGGGCGCTTTGGATCGCCTGATCGGGCCGGTAGTTTCCGTTCATGTCTGCCATGAGATGCGCGTCTTCACCGAGGATCGATCGCGCAGTACGTACCCGCTCAACATCGGCACTGACGCCGCTTCCGATCTTGATCTTCGCGGCGGTAAACCCCTCTTTGCGGGCGGTCTCGATCGGCTGCTCGATCGGTCGGTCTTCTTCGGCGAAATACATCGTAGATGCATAGGGAGTAAGCGCCGTGCGTTCGGTACCGCCGAGTAGACGATGGATCGGCTGCCCGACAGTCTTCCCGATGATGTCCCAACAGGCGGTGTCGATCGCGCTGAGGACGCTCTGGACGAATACGCTCCCACCGAAGTGGTACGGATCCGTGTAGGTACTCTCCGCCAGCGATTCGACAGTGAACGGGTCCATGCCGATCACGTCGTCCCGAAACAGTTCGTCGAGGGTGGACTGGGCGATCGATCCGGGAGCGAACGCCTCACCCCAGCCGACGGTGCCGTCCGACGTCGTCAGTCGAAGCAGCGTCGTCGATCGCGTTCGGCCGATCCCGCGTGCATCACCCAAGCCTTTCCCTTCGGGTAACGAGTGAGAAAGTCCGATCACTCGTATGTCAGTTACGTTCACGAACGAACGGGCGGCGGGACACCGCATATACGTTTCGCTTCACTGATCGGTCGGTTCTCCAAAAACGCCGTGGACGGAGGACTTATCACGATCGCCGTCAGGTACACGTGTATGACCACACAGGTCACCGTCTGGAACGAACACGTTCACGAACAGGAAGACGAGGCGGTCGCCGAGATCTACCCGGAGGGCATCCACGGCGCGCTCGCGGACGGACTCGCGGACGACGGCGTAGCCGTCCGCACGGCAACGCTTCACGATCCCGAGCACGGGCTCGATCGGTCGACGCTCGCGGAGACCGACGTGTTGGTGTGGTGGTCACACTGTGCCAACGACGACGTTAGTGACGCCGTAGCCGACCGAGTCGTCGAGCGCGTGCAGAACGGAATGGGGTTTATCGCGTTGCATTCTGGGAAAAACTCCAAACCATTCAAACAGCTAATGGGAACGTCGTGTGGCATCAAATACCGCCACGGCGGGGAGTTAGAACGCGTCTGGGTCGTCGATCCCGGACATCCGATCACGGATGGATTGGACGAGTATTTCGAGATCCCCGCCACGGAGATGTACGGCGAACCGTACGACGTGCCCGAACCCGACCGGACCGTCTTCACGTCGTGGTTCGAGGGTGGTGAGGTGTTCCGTTCGGGCGTCTGCTACCGGCGTGGACGGGGACGGATCTTCGCGTTTCGGCCGGGTCACGAGGCGTATCCGATCTTCCACCAGCCGGAAGTCAAACGAGTGGTGAGCAATGCCGTGGCGTGGGCAACACCTACCGAGGGGGCCACCACGAGAGAGGGTTCTGTCGATCCCATCGAGTCGATCGAGGAAACATAACGGCGACCCGAAGCTTGATTGTGGCGGGCGATCGGAACGATACATGGTCGAGATAACGGCCCAAACGTCGATCGAGCAGCCACCCCAGTGGGCAGTGCTCCAGCGCAACCTCTTCGATCTGCTCGCGGACGCCGTTGACCGGTTCGTCGAGCAGTACTTCGAGGCGGACGGTGAGCCGTTCTGGCCACCGACGGACCACGTCGGGTGTGATGGGTTCGACGACGTGGTTGAGGGGTTTTACAACTGGCCGCTGGTGTACGCGATGGGGGGCCACGAGCGCGTGCTCACCCACGCCCGCACCGTCTATGAGGGAGCGCTCCGACGAGGGCGACGAACGGAAACGCCGTTCGGTCACCCGATGGTGGTCGAAGAGTTCGAACACTGCCGTGACTGGTTCCATCTGGGTGAAGGAAACCAGTACACGTACAACATGGGCCTTGCAGCCCCCGATGATGACGCGGTCGTCGAGCGAGCAGAGCGGTTCGCACAGCTGTATTTCGGTGAGAGCGACACCGGCAACTACGACGCCGAGCAGTGCCTCGTCCGAGGACCGATGAACGGCTCGATGGGACCGGAATACTGCGATTTCTCGGCGTACGAACATCATCCCTACGGCGCTGACTACCGGTGGGCACGCCACGGACTGCCGTGGCGCGATCTGGAGTTCGATAGCGCGGCCGACCTGCTCGATCCCGACAACGAAGCTCGCCTGTTCGAGGTGCTCGACGAACGGTGCTCGAAGGGCGACATCCCGCTCAATCTCAATATAACGAGCCTGATGACCAACGCGTATCTCCACACTGGTGACGACAGGTACCGCGACTGGGTGCTTTCGTATCTCGCGGCGTGGCGCGAACGGACCGATGCCAACGGTGGACTCATCCCGGACAACGTCGGTCGATCGGGAGCGATCGGTGAGTACACCGACGGCTCGTGGTACGGTGGCTACTACGGTTGGTCATGGGGTGGCTGGCACTACGTCGGGATCGGACCGATCATCAGTGCCGAGAACGCCGTGTTACTCACCGGCGATCGGGAGTACCTCTCGTTTCCTCGTTCGCAGCTAGACGTTCTGCTGAATGAAGGCGTTCCAGTGAGCGATGGAGAAGGTCACGAAACGTTGTACATCCCACACAAGTACGGCGATCCCGGTGACTATCATTACGACGCCTCGGGCGTGCTCACCGATGACGACGGCGAAGTGATGTGGCGCGACGGCTGGTATGAGTTCCGTCCCCACCGCGACGATCCGTACACCGTCCATCTCTGGTACATGTCGATGACACCGGAAGACCGAGAGCGGGTGCGACGGCTCCGGGATTGGGGCTCACAGCCGTGGACATCGGTCGACCGGACGCCATCGACGAAACACGGCGCTGGAGAGGAGTACGCGTGGCTCGCGTATCTCGACGACGAGTTTCCCCGGTATCCAGAACGACTGCTGGCGGCTACCCACGCCCGCGTCTACCGACGCCTCTCTCGGCTGCGCGAGGAAGACGAACCGACCGAAATCGACGAGGATTACCTCCGGGACCGGAATCCCGTGTTTCACCGAGGATTGCTCCAGCTTACCATGGGCGCGCCCCAACCCGTCTACTACGGCGGGCTGTTGATGGCACAGATCCGTCATTTTGACGCCGAACGTGGCAGACCAGGACTTCCGCCGGGCGTGGCCGCACTCGTCACCGACGTGAACGACAGCGGCGTCGGTTTCACGCTGCTCAACAGCGGTGCCACGCCACGGGAGTTGGTCGTACAGGCTGGTGCCTACGGGGAGCACCGGTTCGCGCGTGTCGAACACAGTGAGGCGACGGTCGCCCCCGACTCGAACACCGTTCGGATCGTCCTTCCAAGCGCCACGAAGCTGTCTCTCGAAGCCGAACTCGATCGATTCGTGCACGATCCGACGTACGAGATCCCCGTCGATCGAGTCTGATACGGTACAGCTCAGGTGTTCCGTCGTCACGAACGACAGAACACGGGTGCTCCAACGGTTTCAACTGCACGATCGACCGGGAAGCCACGAATTAAGGGATTCGCGTGCCTATCGAGAACTGAATGTCGATCAGAACACTGGTGTCAGGTGGTATCGATGACTGAGAGACCGGATGTGGGCGTGCTTCGGTGTGGTGCTCACGGGCAGTCTACCGAAGTCCTGGCACAGCAACTCCGAGACCGACTCCCGGACTGTGGTGTCGTCCGTGCCGAGACGCCCAGTGCCGAGCGCGACCTCCTTGGTGGCAGCTCAGTCGTGGTCGGCCACCGGTTACGCGAGGAGTTGCTCGACCACGCCGAGGGAGTTCGGTGGTTCGCCTGTGCTGCGGCGGGCGTCGGCCATCTGCCCCTTGATGAACTGCAAACCCGTGGGATAGCCGTCACGAACGCCTCCGGCGTCCACGGTCCACCGATCGCAGAGCAGGTCATCGGCAACGTTCTGGTTTTCGTACGCAATCTCCACCTCGGCTGGGAGCGCGGGCGAAAGGGCGAGTGGCGTCATTATCAAGGATTCAAAAAGGAACTCGGGGACAGCACTGTCACCGTCGTCGGTCTCGGCGCGATCGGACAGGCGATCGTCGAACGTCTCGAACCGTTTGGACCCCACACCATCGGTGTTCGCTACACGCCTTCGAAGGGGGGTCCCACGGACGACGTCATCGGCTTCGACGCAACCGATTTCCACGATGCGCTCGCACGTACGGACTACCTCGTTTTGGCCTGTCCGCTGACGGAAACGACACGTGGGCTGGTCGATCACGCGGCGTTCGAGACGCTCTCACCCGAGTCGGTGGTGGTCAACGTCGGCCGCGGTCCGATCGTTGATACGGACGCGCTCACCGCTGCGGTACAGCGCAACGCGATCCGTGGGGCAGCGCTAGATGTGACCGATCCCGAACCCCTCCCATCCGATCACGACCTCTGGCAGTTTCCGAACGTCCACATCACGCCGCACAACGCCGGTTACACCCCCAACTACTACGCCCGCGTCGCCGATATCGTCGCTCGAAACGTCGACCGCGTGGTCGAAACCGGCGAGTATGAGGATCTCGACAATCAGGTCGTCTGACCCTCTGTGCGGGGATCGGACCGAAAACGCTGCCATCGGTCGGCGGATAACAACAGTACGTCTGTCATGGCGGATCGCCGGCGACTGCCTTCCGACAGTGAGCTCTCCATCTTACTGGTATCCGACTCGTCGTCCTGTGTGCCACTGCGGTGTATCGATGACGGCCGTCGATCTGCCTGTCGTCACTCACATTCTGTCACTGGAGGGTGGCTGAACGACATCGGTATGGAGTCGGTGATGCCCAACAGTTCCGTGATCGTCGGCGCGACGGCTCGTGCGTCCACGACTCCGTCGGCGGACGTTTCGGGTGCCATGGGTCCTCCGAGACCGTACACGCCGTACACGTCGCTTCGACCGTGAGAGCCACCGACCTTCGTCGGATCGAGCGAGACGAGTCCTTCCGTGCCCCCGAACAGCTCACACGGATCGAACCCCGGCTTCGCGTGGATGTCCATATCAGTCGCATACGGGGGTGCGTCCTCGGGGTCGTCCCACCAGTAGTACTGAAACCACGCATCTGGCTCTGCGACGAGAACGAAATCGCCCGTGTTTGGATGATCGATGTTTCGTTCGGCCTGTCCCACCTTGCCGAGCACTGTCTCGACGCCGTCAAGCGATTCGAGCGTTCGGCGGACGGCGGGGGAACGGTCATCGACGTAGACGTGCGCCACTTGATGGTCGACCATCGCAAACGCCGCCGAGTTGGGAACATCTACTGCGGTCCCCTTCCCATCGTCCGTGACGGCCAACAGCCCGTTCTCACGGAGTGCACGGTTCGGGAATACGGGAGTATCGACGTCGTGAAATCCGTACTCGCTCACGACATTCACGACCGTTTCGTTCCATCGCTTGCTCGCCCGAAGCACGTCGAGAAACTCCCCAAGGCAGTCGTCGATCGTGCTGACCGCCGCTTGCAACTCCTCTCCCGGGCCGTGTCGGAGTCCCGCGTAGTCGAGGTGTGGAACGTACACCCATAGCAGATCCGGATCGACGCGGTCGATCGCTTCGCTCGCGGCGTCGAGGATCCATCTGCTGCTGTGTTCGTCCGCCGCGGGACCCCAGTATCGATGCAAGGGGAAATGTCCGTACTCCGCTCGCAACGTCTCATACAAATCGTCGGGATTCGTCCAACAATCCATCTCTAAAAGGTTGTTGTCCTCGTCCTCGATCGGCGACGGCGTGACTGCGATGTCCGCATCCGTCCCGATGAGGTGTTGGAAAAACAGTGCTCCCGTCGTCGTCCCGGCTGTCCGTGCCGTCTCCCACAGGCGGTGTCGATCTGCTCGGTCACGCTCCCAGAACGCCGCTTCGTCGGTCTCTCGGTCGTATTCACCGCTCGAGACGTCGCCGTGCTCGCCGGGAGACTGTCCCGTCGTAAGCGTCGTTTGGACGGGAACGGTCAGCGCTGGAAACGGAGGTTTCAACGCGTTTACGCCTTCGAGAACGCCTGTGAGGTTTGGTGCGGTCGCCTCCGTCACGTGATCGGGCTGAAGACCGACGACGTCGAGGACGATAACCCGCGTGGCGTGATCAGTCATCGATTCCCTCATAGCGGTTTACGTAGTTAGTGAGCATGCCGAACTGTCGTGAAAGGTCATGTTCGTCGACGCCAAGCGGGGATTTGAAGAAGGACGCCAACTGTGGTTGGAGACCCCCTTCCCCGTGTTCGTCGGCGTGTACGATCAATCTGATGAGATCGAGGACGAGCGGTGCGGCGAGAATGGAATCCGACCCTTCCCATGTGAACTGCATCTTCATCGGGGTATCGAGGAACCCACTGAATCGGATGTCGTCCCACGCGGTTTTCCAGTCGCCGAGTGGCGGCGTGTAGTCGATCCGCACACGATTGTGAAACTCCTCGTCGAGAATGCCGTCGAGCACCCCGCTTTTACTAGCCAACTTCCCAGCCTCGTTCGCCTCGTCTTCGAGCACGCGACCGTCTGCGTTGCCGAGGATATTGTGGCCTTCCCACGACCGAACGCGAAGATTTCGTCGGGCAAACATCGGTGCGAGTGCGGATTTCAGGAGCGTTTCACCTGTTTTGCCGTCTCGTCCCATGTGAGGAACGTTTTTTCGGCGAGCCAACGCTTTGAGTCCACCGAGGGAAGCCCCCGTGCTCGGCGTGAAGTTGATGTACGGATAGCCATCGAGGAGGGCAGCGTACGCGTACAAACTACTCGCGGGAAGATCTCTATCGTCGTCAGCGACGGCCCGTTCTACGCTACTCACGGTGTCGTACCGTCCCGGATCGGACAGCGGCGGCTCGGTCGAGGAAACGTTTACCACGACGAGTCGATCCACGTTCTGTTCGGTGACGAACGCGCGATATTCCTCTCGAAGGCGGGCGACGGTGTCAGAAACGTTCCGTTCGGAGAATGCTCTTTCCACGCGATCTTCGATCGCTCGCCCACAGTTGATCGCCGTTCCAGTCTCGATACGCTCCTCGATCCGTTCGAGATCTTCGTCCACCGCTTTGACGATCTCCGGCGGAATAGTGGCTCGTTCCGAGAGCATACGCGCTGTCGAGCTAACGGTCGTCGCGGAAACGTCGTGGCCACCGAAAACGAACCCCTCGATCGGGGGAAGATCCAGGCGATGACACGGGTCCTGAGCCGTAACCAATCCCCCCGTTCCCACCTCCTCAGCAGCGATCGCGCGCGCACCCACCATCGCTGTCGTCGCAACGTTCCCGTGCGCTCCGAGAAGCCAAACGCCCGTCCGCCTCATTCGTTCCTCCAGCGGTGTTTTGGGACCAGCACGAATCGGGACCGATTCGTGTTTCGTTCCCTGCCTCTAAACCAAAACCGACTGTCCATTTTGATACAAAAGATATACTGTTGCCTATTAAGTTTTTCTATTATTAAAGAAATTAGTCATTGGAATATAGATAAAATTATTATAGAAATCATAAATATATAATAATCAATAATTATCAAAACATATATTATCATGGAATCAAAGGTCATGAACAGGCCATGCGAGTCATCGACCCACATATGCATATGGTTTCTCGATCGAGTGACGATTACAAACGAGCGCGACGGGCTGGGATCGAATGCTGCATCGAACCGGCCTTTTGGAGCGGTCAGGACAAACACAACGCGGGTTCGTTTTTCGACTACTTCGAACAGATCATCGAACACGAGACCGCTCGGGCCGAGCGAACGGCCGGGATGGACCACTACGTTACCATCGGTCTCGAACCAAAGGAAGCGAACTACCGTGAGATGGCCGAGACGGTACTCGAGCGGCTCCCTGACTATCTGGACCGGGATCCCGTCGTCGGCGTCGGTGAAATCGGCTACGATCAACAGACCGACGCCGAAGAGTACGCCTTTCGGAAACAGTTGCGAATCGCTGAAGCGCACGAACTCCCAGTTATCGTTCACACACCCCACGAGAACAAGCCATCGGGGACCGAGCGCATCGTGGAGGTGATCGAGGATGAAGGCGTCACTCAAGAGCGCATCGTCATCGACCATAACACCGAAGAAACGGTCGACATCTCCGCCCGAACCGACTGCTGGTTGGGCTTTACGCTCTATCCAGGCAAGATCGAAACCGATCTCGCTATCGACCTTCTGGAGGAGTACGGCACCGACCGTATGCTCCTCAACAGCGCCGCCGACTGGGATCCGTCGGATCCGCTGGCCGTTCCGAACGCTCGTGATGCGATGCTTGATCGGGGCTGGAACCGCGAAGCGGTTCGGACGGTCGTTTTCGACAATCCCTACGAGTTCTTCGATCAATCCCCGAACTTCGAGTACGAACGATAACCATGCAATTTGGATTTTCGACGAACGCATTCCGAGGGCACAGCCTCGAAGCAACCATCGAAACGCTCGCGGACGCTGGCTACGACGGGATCGAGATCCTTCTCGACACGCCACACCTGTACCCCGGTGACGCGGACCGAGCGGACGTTCGTCAGGTCCGGAAGCTACTCGATGCGCACGATCTCGCCATCAGCAACTGCAACGCGTTCATGCTCAGTGCTATCGAGCGCAGCGAGACGAGCCATCAGGCCGATTATCCCCATGAGACGGCGGCGTTTCACCATCCTTCGTTCATCGAACCCGACGCGACGGACCGCCGTGCCCGCATCGAACACACCCAAGCCGCCCTGGAGACGGCGGCCGCCCTCGGTGCTTCCCGGATCTCGATCCAGCCCGGTGGACCGGTACCCGTAGACAAGTCCGACGAACGGGCGGTCGAAGAGTTCGTCGACGGGCTACAGACCGTCGCAGCGACGGCCGAAACCGTCGGTATCGATGTCCTGATCGAACCGGAGCCGGAGCTTCTCGTCGAAACGTCAGAACAGTTTCTCGATCTCGTTGACCGGATCGATTCACCGCGCGTCGGCTGTAACTTCGACGCCGGACACTTTTACGCCTCGGGAGAGGATCCCGTTGCGTTGATCGACGTGCTCGCCGAGTACACCTGTCACTACCATCTCGAAGACATCCCGGCCGATCGGACGCACGACCACACCCAGCTCGGGGAGGGTGCGATGGACATCGATGGCTTTCTCGGTGCCCTCTCCGACAGCGGGTACGATGGGTTCGTCACCGTCGAACTGTATCCGTACGAGGCGACAGCCCCCGAGACCGCACGCGGTGCGATGGAGTATCTCGAAGACCACGGGTGGGTCTGACGTGCCTACACGATTCGAAGGTGAATGATCGGGACCGCGATCCGACGCACACGGGCGTATGCGACGCTGGTTCGGCTGCCCAACCTCTTTACGGCTCCGCCGGATGTCGTGGCTGGTGTGGCACTTGCAGTCGGTGTCGGTGGGACCGTTACGAGTAGCACCGTGTTCGGACTCGCTGTCGCGTCTATGCTGTTGTACGCCGCTGGAACAACGCTGAACGACTACTTCGACGCGAGCGACGACGCTCACGAGCGACCCGAACGGCCCATTCCCTCGGGCGAGGTGGCCCGTCCTCGGGCGCTCGCGTTGGGTCTCGGATTCCTCGCTGCTGGCGTGGTGACCGCCGTCGTCGCCGCCGGAACGGCGGCTGGGGTGATCTCGGGGCTACTCGCACTCACCGTTTTGCTCTACGATGGTGTACTGACGGGGTCGGCTGTCGGGTGTCTCGCCATGGGAGCGATGAGGGGACTCAACGTTTGTCTCGGGGTAACGGCCGCGCTTTCGCCCGTTTTACTCCCCAGATGGGCCCTCGCTGTCCCGATCATCGTCACTGCCTTCATCACAGGCGTCACGTGGACCGCGGCACATGAGACCGGAACGAGCGACCGAACCGCCGTCGTCCCTGCGATCGGCGGTGTCGTCGTCGCTGTGCTCGGGACCGGTGGTCTCCTCCTCGTTCGATCGCCACGAGCCGGCAAGGTCCTCCTGGCAGTGATCCTGCTCGCTTGCTTTCTGGGCTGGACGGGGCGAGCGCTCCGATCAGCCGTCGAGACACCGACACCGGAAACCATCGGAGCAGCTGTCGGTGCGTGTGTACTCGGACTGCCCGTACTGGAGAGTGCGTTCGCTGCAACGATCGATCCCGTGTTAGCACTCCTGGCAGCGGCGTTCGTCGTTCCTGCGATGGGGTTCGCCCGCGTCTTCAGTGTCAGCTAAGACCAGGGTAAGATTCTTGGTATGTGAGAAATACATACCAGTATGGTTCGACTTGCGTTCTCGACGAACGCCTACACCCGCTTTACACTCACGGACGCCGTTCGACGCATAGCAGACCATGGATACGACGGCGTCGAGCTGTTGGCCGATTCGCCTCATGCGTTCCTGCCAGAGTTCGACGAGGACGATCGGACACGACTTCAGGAAACGATCGAAACGACCGGTCTCTCGGTTTCGAACGTCAACGCCAACACCGCCATGGGGTACTACGACGACGCGCCGGATACCTCGTTTTTCGCACCGACGATCATCTCTGATAGCGAAACGGAACGATCGCGGCGAGTCACCTACACGAAACGAGCGATCGATCTGGCAGGGGCGGTCGGTGCCCCTGCCGTCTGTGTCGCTACGGGCCGTCCCGAACCGGGGAATCCCCCCGAGCAAGCGCGAGAACAGTTAATGAACTCGCTGCACGATATTCTCGATCACGCCGACTCCGTGGGAGTCGACGTTGGAATCGAGTTCGAACCGGAGTTGCTCATCGAGTGTACTGAGGAGGTTCTGGAGCTCCTCGATGTGGTTAACCGTGACGCGCTGGGTGTGAATCTCGATGTCGGCCACGCGGCCGTCTACGGTGAGGACCCTGCCGAGAGCATCCGTCAGTGTGCCGGACACATCACGGGCGTCCACATCGAAGACATCGTTGGTGGTCGCAGGGGCAAACACTACCATCGCATCCCTGGCGACGGCGATCTGAACTTCGAAGCGATCTTCCGAGCACTCGATGACATCGGTTACGACGGTTTTGCGACGCTGGAGTTGTATACGTACCCCGATGCCCCCGATCGGGCAGCCCGACGAGCGCTCGACGCGCTCGAACGATACACGGCCTGATCAGAGACGTTACGCAACGAAATCAACTCTACATAAACTTTATATGAGTGAAAAAATTTATTAGAATATACAGTGTGGTTTGGGGTGGACTGTTCCATCGGGTCGGTCCGATGGCGCACGACGTCGAAACAGCCATGAACGAAGACAGTTCCGCAGATGGCGTCAGTAGCACAGTCAGTCGTCATTTCTCGACGAAGCGACGGACGGTACTTCAGGGAATCGCCGCGCTTGGGCTTTCGAGCAGCGTCGTTGGAACCACAGCGGCACGAACGAACGATACGGAAAGGACTCCCGACGCCGACACGCCTCCCAGACGGGGTGTTTCGACTGCGATCCAGTTTTACACGCTTCGGAACCTCCCTGACACGGTACTCGACCTCATTCGACGCGTCGGTGCCGTCGACAACAACGGTGGGCCCGGCTATGACGCCGTCGAATTTGCCGGTCTCGGTGAGGCGAGCGCGGATGAGATCGTCGATACACTCGAACGGACGGGACTGGTGGGGGGCAGTGCCCACGTTGGTCTCGAGGCATTGGAGACGGAGTTGGAGACGACCGTCGAGACGTACACACAGATCGGCGTCGATAATCTCGTGGTTCCGTACATCGATCCTTCTCGGATCGATACGATCGAAAAGACCGAGACGCTTGCAGAGCGGATGAATGCGGTCGACGAGCAGCTCGGATCGGACGTGCAGTTGAGTTATCACAACCACGACGGCGAATTCCAGCGTCTTGCCGACGATAGAACGCCGCTTGCGGTGCTCGATGAGTCGCTGAACGACGGTATCGGCTTCGAAATCGATGTCGGATGGGTTCATACTGCCGGGTTCGATCCTGTCGAAGTCATCGAGACGTACAGCGACCGAACTCATCTCGTCCACATGAAGGATATGGTCGACGGGGAGTTCGCCGAGATCGGTGAGGGAGCTGTCGACATGCGGGCCGTCTCGGCTGTCGCTCGCACAAAGGCGAACGTCGAGTATCTGATCTACGAACACGACGAGCCGACCGATCCAGCGGGTTCCGTGGCAACCGGTGCGGGCGTTCTCTCGCTTCTGGATGGAACGAAAAAACCGGGCCGAATCGAGCTCTCGGAAATGGGTCCGCCAGCGTACGATCCTACTCTCGACGGCACTGACCGAACGGGCGGTGGGAACTGCTGAGTGTGGGCCGGTCTCGGAACATGCGCCACTACGCAGGGCGCGCCGAACGGGAGGTGTGTCATATATCCCTCCATGAAATATTTATATGTGGGCCAATAACAATTGTTCGAATGATATGAATGGCCACTCGAATTCGGATACGAAGCGTGAGCACGTATCTCACCGAGCGGGCAGTGTTGATCGACGTCGGTTTCTCACGACGGGAGCCGCTCTCGTCGGGGGCCTAGGGCTTGCTGGGTGTCTCGGCGGCAGCTCGGATGATAACGGTGGTGGAGACGAGACGACGAACGTTGCGATCGTATCGAGTCCTGCTGGTTTCGACGACAACGCGTTCAACGATCTCGCGCTCAAGGGGATCGAGAACGCTCAAGAGGAGCACGACATCGAACTCAACCGGGTCGAAGAAACCCAACAGGCTCAATACCAGTCGACCCAATCGGAACTGGCTCAAAGCGGTGAGTACGATCTCATCGTACTGGTTTCGTACAATCACACCGAGGCACTGACCCAAAACGCCACGGACTATCCCGATCAGTATTGGATGCTCATCAATGACCACGTCGACGAGGCAAACGTTGCGGGCTACATCTGGGCCAATCATCAGATGTCCTATCTCGCGGGCGTTCTCGCGGGCACGATGACGACAGAGGGCTTCTCCGACGGCGGTGGCGAAACGGTTCCCGAAAGCGCACAAATCGGGTTCGTCGGTGGCGTCGATGAATCGCTTATCAACGCGTACGAGCGGTCCTACGTCGCCGGAGCCGAGTGGGTCACCAACGACGTGGAGGTCAATGTCGGTTACATCGGCAACTACACCGACACGGATACGGCGGCCGATATCGCCAGCTCACAGTACGATGCTGGTGCCGATATCGTGTATCACGCTGCTGCAGCTGCGGGTCGTGGCGTCTTCGAGGCCGCGCAAGCCGATGGTCGGTACGCCATCGGCGTCGACTCCGATCAGTCCGTGGCGCTTCCCGACTTCCAGGACGTTGTTCTCGGATCCGCCGTCAAATACATCGATGAGGGGACACAAACGGCCGCGACGGCAGTTGCGGAAGACGACTTCGAAAGCATCGCCGGTAACAACACCTTGTCGCTCGCGGAGGAAGCCATCGACTGTGTGATCGGCCAAGCGTTCGAAGGGTCTCTCCCGGCCGCCGTCGACCAAAACATGCAACGAGCCAAACAGGGAATCCTCGACGGCGATATCACCGTTCCTTGTGGTGCAACCGGGTGTGACTGATCCGATAGATATGGAACACCGTATACATCATGAATAAGGATCGTCCGTCCACCCCAGTGGTCCGTCTTGCTGGGATCACCAAACGCTTCGGTGACGTCGTCGCCAACGACGACGTCGATTTCACGCTCCGGAAGGGCACGGTTCACGCCTTACTGGGGGAAAACGGATCGGGGAAGACGACGCTCATGAATGTACTGTACGGACTGTACGACCAAAACGAGGGAACGATCTACGTCGACGGTGATGTTCGTGATTTCGGTGCCCCACGGGATGCGATGGACGCTGGCATCGGGATGATCCACCAGCACTTCCAGCTGGTCGAACCGATGACTGTCCTCCAAAACATCATTTTGGGCCACGAACCGACATCGAATGGACTTGTCGACGAATCGACCGCCCGCGAGGACATCGAAGCGATCTGTTCGCGCTACGGACTCGATATCGATCAGCACCTCGACACTCCGATCCGTGCTCTCGGTCTGGGTGTCCGCCAGCGAGTCGAGATCATCAAGACCCTCTATCGAGGCGCGACCGTCCTCGTTTTCGATGAACCGACAGCGGTCCTAACACCACCGGAGGTCGACCAGCTCCTCGATATGATGACCGAACTGACTGACTCCGGCTGTTCACTGGTCTTTATCACGCACAAACTCGACGAGGCGCTCTCGGTCGCCGATCGGATCACCGTCCTTCGGGATGGGACCAGCGTCGGCACCGTTGCCGCCGCCCGGACCACCGAGCAGGAGCTCGCGCGCATGATGGTCGGACGAGACGTGTTGTTCGACCGGACGTCCCGTGAAACCTCTCCCGGTGACGCCCTCCTCGAAATCAAGGACGTACGAGTCGACGGTGATCGAGACCGCGAGCGGGTCCATGGAGTGGATCTCACCGTTCGAGCGGGTGAGATCTTCGGTATTGCGGGTGTCCAAGGTAACGGACAGTCCGAGCTGATCGAGGGGATCGTTGGGTTACGCGCCGTGACGGCGGGCTCTGTCCGTTTCGAGGGCGAAGAGATCACTGGTATGAGCCGGCGTCGGCGTATCGAATCCGGAATCGCCTACATTCCCGAAGATCGCCACTCTGTGGGCTTAGTCCAAGCCGACAGCTTGGTTCGCAACGCGTTACTCGGCAATCAGACGAACGATAACTACGTTACCAACGGGGTCATCGATTGGGGAACCGTTCGGGACCACGCCGAGGAGATCGTCGCAGAGTACGACGTTCAGCCGTCGAATGTCGACATCGATGCGGCGTCTCTGTCCGGAGGCAACCAACAGAAGTTCATCGTTGGACGAGAGATCGAGCGCGATCCGGCCCTCGTGATCGCCATGCATCCGACGCGGGGGGTCGACATCGGGTCGACCGAATTCATTCACAACCGACTGATACGGTTGCGTAACGAGGGACTCGGGATCGTGGTGGTTTCCTCGAAGCTCGAAGAGATCCAACAGCTCGCCGATCGTATCGCGGTGATGTACGACGGTGCGTTCATCGATATCGTCGATCCGGACACCATCACCGAAGCGCAGCTCGGTCTCTTGATGGCTGGTCATGATCCCGGCTACCACGACGAAACAGAACGGCAGGGGGCCGAGAGCACCCCAGACTTAGTGGGCGCTGAGCGTGGAACGTCCGGTCGGAACGACAGTGATCGATCGGATACCGGTGATAACAACGGTGATCGGACGTGAACCGTCCTGATTCGGACTCCGTTCGGGCCGTTTTCGATCGCGCTGCCACAACGATACTAACCGTCTCCGTCCTCGAACGGGTGGTGATCTCGGCAGTTGCGACGGTGTTGGCCCTGTTGATCGGGATGGTTATCGTCGCTGGGGCTGGTTACGATCCTGCCGTATTCAGCCGAAACCTGCTCGATGGAGCCGTCGGCAGCGAAGCTGCCATTGCCCGGACGCTCATGTTCACGACGCTGTTCGTCCTGACTGGCGTTTCAGTTTCGATCGCGTTTCGGGCTGGCGTGTTCAATATCGGTGTCCATGGTCAGTTCATCGTCGGCGGGTTTGCGACGGTGCTCGCCATCCTCCAGACGGCTCCAGTGCTTCCGGAGGGACCGATCGGCGGTGTCGTGCTCTTGCTCGTAGGTGCTCTCGCGGCCATCGTCGCCGGTGGTGCGTACGCAGCAGTGCCCGGTGTCTTGAAAGCGTACGGTGGCGCAAACGAGATCGTTACGACGATCATGCTGAACTTCATCGCGATCGGGATCGTTGGATGGCTCGTTGAGGGCCCGTTTCGTGGAGCCGATCAGTCCGCACCAAACACCGAGCGGCTCCCGGAGTACGTCGAGTTGCCCCAACTCATCTACAGTTCACCCGACTTTTCGATCGTTGGACTCGTCGTTGCGCTCACAGTCACCGTACTGATCGCCGTTCTCGTGCGCCGGACGAGCTTCGGTTACGAGATGGTCACCAGTGGACAGCAGGCCTCCGCCGCGGCGTATGCCGGTGTCGATGCCAAACGGATGGTCGTCGTGACGATGACCCTTTCCGGGATGGTCGCAGGGCTTGCAGGCGCGGTCTTCACAGTCATGATTCAGGGGTACTACAGCGATCCGGCCGGGATCGGGTCGTATGGCTACGATGCGATCGCCGTCAGCCTGTTAGCAGCAAACAATCCGCTCGGAGTCATCCCAGCCGGGCTGTTGTTCGGAAGCCTCGATTCTGCTGGCTCGTATATCGGTATTAGTAGCAACGTTCCGGCGCAACTGATCGATGGCGTCGTTGGGCTCGTCGTTCTGTTCGTCTCCGCCCCGGAGCTGTTTCGAATGGCCGCAAAGCGGATCGGACTCGGAGGTGACGAGCAGTGAGTGCTGTCAGGAACTGGGGTCGGACTGAGATCGGTGCTGCAATCGGTTTTGTTGGCGTGGCACTGATCGGCTGGCTGGATCTTCCGCTCGCTGAGCTGCTCACAGTGGGATTTCTCAGCCGATCGCTTCAGGCGGCGGCCCCGATCGCACTCACGGCGATCGGTGGGCTGTACGCCGAAAAAAGCGGTGTGTTCAACATCGGGGTCGAAGGATTCATGATCTTCGGTGCGGTCACCACGGCGGCGCTCACGTGGCTCATCGGAGGTGAGACGGCCGGACAGAACACTCTCTGGATGGCCATCCTCGGATCGGTAGCGATCGTCTCGGTCGCTGCCGTTCTCTTTGCCGTGTTGGTGATCCGGTACAAGGCGGATCAGATCGTGGCGGGCCTAGCGGTATGGTTTCTCGGTCTCGGCTTCGGCCCCTTCGTAGCTGTGCTCCTCTGGGACAGTCAGAACAGTCCCGGACTCGTGAGCGTCGAGAACCTCACGGTTCCGGGACTCTCGGAGCTTCCGATCGTCGGAGCACTGCTGTTTGACATCTCCCCGTTGGTGCTCCTCACCGCTTTCGTGACGATCGTCGCGTGGGCAATCCTCTATCACACCCGCTACGGCTATTGGATTCAGGCGGCCGGTGAGAATCCCGAGGCCCTAGACACGGCGGGCGTCAGCGTGGGGCGCGTCCGGTACGCAGCCGTTATCTTCTCGGGTGTGATGGCGGGGCTGGGTGGTGCTGTTCTCCTCGCACACGCCGGTTCGTTCACTGGGACGGGCGACACGATGGTCAATGGACGAGGCTGGATCGGGATCGTTGCGTACCTGTTTGGCAACTACAATCCGATCGGAGCCGCTGTGGCGGCGCTGTTGTTCGGTGGGCTGGATATGCTTCAGATCCAGTTCCAAACGATCGGAATCGATCTTCCCAACCGGTTGGTCAACCTGTTTCCGTATCTTGCTGTAATCGTCGTACTCACCATGTGGGGTTCGACCCGCGTGCCCGCTTCCCTCGGTGATCCATACGACAGCGAAGAGTGAACAACCGATCTGCGCTTCCTCTCGCCTCACCGCTATTGGACCCGAGTATAATGCAATCATACTAACTATTAGATAATATATCACTATTCTAATAAAATAATAATATATTATTAACCGATAATTATTTATATGTAGAAATGAAATACTTTCTTCGTGAGTAACTCGGATCAGGGTAAGAGTCTGACGAATGGAATCACGAGCAGACGGCAGGTTCTCCGGGCGCTCGGCGCGGTCGGGGTGATCGGGACCGCAGGGATGAGTTGGCCTGTCAGTGCCCGATCATCGATCACGCTTGACGGTCAGATATCTGGGTGGCAGGGTGTTTCACCCGACGATATCGCGGACGAGACCAATCCTACGCTCACTTTCGAACCTGGTGAGGCGGTGACCGTCGAGTGGACGAACCGGGACGGGATGGGGCATAACTTCGTGGTCGTCGACGGAAACGAGCAAGAACTCCTCTCGTCTGATATCATGGCAGAACAGGGAGAGACACAAACCGTCGAATTCACCGCTACGGAAGAAATGTCGGAGTACTTCTGCCAACCACATCCCCAATCGATGCGGGGCAGTGTCGAAATCACAGGCAGTACCGAGGATGACGAACAGACGGAGACGGATGGCGACGACGAAACGGACCCGTCTCCGTTTACGAAACGACAGCTGGCTTCGGATCTCACTGATCCAATGGCGATCGAGATCGCGCCTGATGGTCGAGTGTTTTACACCACTCGTGGCGGTAACTTCAGCGAGGACGCCGAGGATGAGACCACAGGAACGGGACGTGTGGGTGTGATCGATCCCGAAAGCGGTGAGATCACGACTGCCCTCGAAATCGACGTTTACACCGGACAGGAAGACGGTCTTCAGGGTCTGGCTTTCGATCCTGCCTTCGAAGAGAACGGCTGGGTGTATCTGTTCTACTCCCCGCCGAACGAGGTCGTCGGCGACGAACCGTACAATCAGCTGTCACGGTTCCGTGTCCGGGGCAACTCGATCGATCCCGACTGTGAGGTCGAGATCCTGCGGGTTCCAACCCAGCGTGAAACGTGTTGTCACGCGGGTGGCGACATCGAGTTCGGTCCGTCGGGTGACCTCTACCTCTCGACCGGTGACGATACCAATCCGCACGAATCGGATGGGTACACGCCGATCGACGAGCGTGACGGACGGGAACCGTACGACGCACAGCGGACAGCGGCCAACACGGCGGATTTACGCGGGAAGATCCTCCGAATCTCCCCCGAGGACGACGGATCGTACTCGGTTCCCGACGACAACCTCTTTCCACAGGACGAGTACGCCGCAGAGATCGAGGACGGACTGGTTCGTCCGGAGATCTACGTGATGGGGGTGCGTAATCCTTTCCGAATGAGCGTCGACCAGAAAACCGGCGTGCTACACTACGCCGACTACGGACCGGACGCCGGTGAGTGGGACGCTGGTCGCGGTCCGATCGGCATCGTCGAGATCAACAGCGTCTCCGAACCCATGAATGCCGGGTGGCCATACGTACGGGGACCGAACCATCCCTACGTCGAGTACGATTTCGAGACAGAGGAGTCCGATGGTCCATTCGATCCCGCAAACCCGGTTAACGGCTCACCGAACAACGACGGTCTCGAAGAACTCCCTTCAGTCCGGCCAGCGACGCTCTGGTACCCGTTCTCGTGGGATGCATACACCGATGCACCTGATTACGCGGCCGTCCCCGATGAAGCTCCTTGGCCAACTCTCGAAGGCGGCGCTCCGATGGGGGGCCCTGTTTACCGGTACAGCGACGATTCAGGCGCGGGTGCCCTCCCAGAAGAGTACGACGGCAAGCATTTCATCGCGGAGTGGGGGGCGAACTGGCTCAAAACCGTGGAGTACGCCGAAGACGGTTCCGTGACTGATATAGCGGCGTTCATGCCGAACGCAAAACTGTTGTCACCGATGGATCTGGAAATCGGTCCGAACGGCGTGTTGTATCTCTTAGAATGGGGAGAAGGCTACGAAGGATCGAATGCCGGAATCTACCGCATCGAACACGACGGGCAGAGCGGATAACTAGTGTGCCTATCGGACCGGACGGTCCCCCACGATGTATGACAATACACATCAAATTTACTTATATGTATCAAATGAACTATTAACTGTAGATGGGGACCATTTGTATAGAATGGGCTGTCTGCGTGGGCCGATCGTTCAATGAATCGTGGTTTTCGTACATACTCGTTCTGGCGTGCCATCATCTCGTTGAAGATGACTGTAATTGGATTACAGTCGTACGCATGTAATGATGGATGTGATTCGTTCTGCGGTGGGTCCCGACGACTCGATATAATGGGGAGGTGTGTGTCCCGCCGGTCCACTCCGCTCCCGCTCGCAGGCGGCTGGCAATATTATGATATATGAATTCAATTATCAGCTAATAAGATGTCTGTCTTTCCCGTAGTCCGAAACGGATGATTCGGTACAGCCGTTTTTTCGGCGGTATTACCGCGTGAACAGCGTGGTGTGTGATAGGAAATGATACATGTGGACGGGAGAACGTTCCGCTGTAGCAAACCACCTGTCGTCTCTGATTGGACTGTGAGACGTTTCTATCGGGACGTTTCTGCGTTAGACTCTCCAAGTCGGGGTGCGTTCGTCTACCACGAACGATGACAACTGTACTATTGTAATTCGCGAGTGTTCCGTGGTATCACTCGGGATGATAGACGAGCACCGGTGAACTGTGAGACGGTGAATGTCATCCGGGCTGGTTGGGAGACTGTGAGTGATGTGACTATACGGGCTCGTTCCCCCCGACGGAACACACCCGATTTGGTCGATTCGCTACCTGGGTTCCTTTTCGTCCCGTTCCGGCAGCGACACGCTCATCCGATGAGGGATTCGATGTCGTCGTCGAGTTGATCGTAGAGACGCTCAGCTTTGCGCTCTTCTTCGTCGGCGAGCGGGCGGATCGGTTCTCGGACTGACCCACCGTTGAGTCCGGCGAGTTCGAGACCCTTTTTGACGGCTGAAACGCTGATCGCACCCTCGATCTCGTTTTCCTGACCCGTCTCATCCCGGAAGTTCTGGTATGGGAGACAGATGTTCCGGAGCTGGCACGCTCGCTCCCAGTCTCCCGTGGAGAGCGCATCGTACAGTTCGAGACCGACTTCGGGCCTGAAGTTGCTGACTCCAGCCGAGAACCCTTCTGCGCCTTCAGCCCAAAAGGAGATGGCAAACGGCTCAGCGAGGCCATCGACCCAGACGACTTCGTCGGCCCCGGCAGCGACGCCGGCACCCAGCTTCACTGGATCTTTCAGCGCGTATTTGATCCCAACGACACTGTCGATGTGAGTGAGACGGGCAAGATACTCGACGGACGGATCGAACCCTCGAACGTACGGGACGAGTGGCGTCTCTGTCGCTGCACCGAGTTCGCGGTAATACTCTAACAACCCCTGTTCGTGGATATACGTGTGATCGGGCGGCATGATCATCATCGCATCGGCATCGAGACGATCGTACGTGCGAATCAGCTCCGTGGCCTCAGCCGTGCTGCCACCGACGCCGGCTAGCACGCAGGCGTCCGATGGCAACGCTTTCACGCTCGTCTCGACCACGTCTGCTCGTTCGCTCTTGGACAACGAGTGATACTCGCTGATGTTCGCAGCCCCTAGAAACGTTCGAATTCCCGCGTCGTACAGCTCTTTAGCGTTCTCTGCGAGTTCCTCATGTCGAATATCATGTCCGTCGCTGAATGGAGTCAATAATCCAACAGCTACGCCTTGAAGACGACTCCGTACCTGCTGCTCTGACAGGGACATAGCTCTCCGATGTGTCGCACATAGTATAAATCTATCGCATAGCTCCGACGCTGCTCGCTGGTTTTACCCCGTTAGTGACCGACGTCGACCCATTCACCATGGTTGGCGGCTTTTCGAGCTGCAAACGTGATTTCGAGTGCTTTGCGCGCCTCTTTAGGGAGAACCATCGGATCGCGGTTGTCACGAACAGCCGCGACGAAGTCCCGCACTTGGCCCCGGATACCGGTTCCCAGATGGAACGGTTCGGGTGTGGCGTCGACAGGACTGTCAACCGTCTCGAACGCTTCGAGTTCGTTCTCGTGGTCGGATTTGTCTTCGTGCCACTGAACCGTCCCCCTAGTACCCTGAAGACGGAGGCTGATCGGCTGTTGTGGAAACACCGCTGTCGTGGCCGTGATTTGCCCATAACCGCCGTCGGTGAATTCGACGCTCGCGATCGCGGTATCCGGGACTTCGATATCGTGGTGGAGCGTGCCGAGTTCGGCGGAGATCCGCTCGATTCCCCCTGTCACCCACTGAAGGAGATCGATCCCATGCAGCGCCTGAGTGAAGAGGATCCCACCATCAGTGTCAGTCGTTCCATGCCACGCGTTGTCCTCATAATAAGACTGCTTTCGGTGCCACGTCACCCGAACGTCTCCGAAGATCAGATTACCGAGACGACCGTCAGCGAGTGCGGCACGTGCGAGCCGTGGCCCACCGAACGTCCGCCGTTGGAGAATACAGCCGAGGGTGGTGTTCTCGCGTTCACAGACGTCGATCAGCCGATCGACGCGCTCGGGCGTGATCTCGAGCGGTTTCTCACAGAGGATGTCGACGCCTGTCGTTGCGAGATCGTTCACTATTTCGAGGTGTGTTCCGTTGGGTGTACAGACACTCACGAGGTCGAGATCCGCGTCGATCACCATCTCAGTTGGGTCCGTGTACCAGGCGATCCCGTAGTCGTTCCCAACGGATCGGGCTATTTCCGCCTTGATGTCCGCACAAGCGACCAACGTCGCGCCATCGATCGCTTCGACAGCCGTTGCGTGAGTGTCCCCCATTCCGGCACAGCCAACGATACCGTATCGAAGATCACTGCCTGCCATTCATTTCTATGTGCAATCAGTATGGATTTATAGGTTGTGATGTACTCGCTCGCGAAAGCACAACAGAAGCAGATGTCGGACTTAGCCGTACGATCTTTCCGACAAGGACTATCTGCATGAGTTCTATCGGAGTTCAAATTTCTCTAATTTTATAACTAATTATTAATATTATTTTATAAGATAAATTTAAATATTTGAAACGTATGGTTCGTACAGGGGTATCTAATGACACACAACAGGCGTACGTTTTTGCGTGCGATCGGAGCGGGGAGTATCGGTCTCTCGATCGGAGCGCTGGTCAGCGATACCGCCGACGCGGCGACAGTCATCACGTTGCAAGGCGGTGGGGTCGACATCTGGGGAACCGAAGACGCGTTTCATTACTACTATGCGCCGGTCAGCGGTGATTTCGACGTAGTCGTTCAGAACCTCTTTGTGGAGGATACGAACGTTTGGGCGAAAGCTGGACTCATGGTACGGGAGACGCTCGACGCGGATTCGAAGAACCTGATGCTCCGGCGGCGGCCGACGGAAGAAGAGTCGGTACAGTGGCGACCCGAAACGGGAGTACAAACACAGATGATGGAGAGCTCGACGAACATCTACGCCGACTGGATGCGCTTGAAACGGGCAGGTGACGTCATCGAGGCGTTCGGTTCACAGGACGAGCCGGCCGGCGAGAGCGACTGGGCAATGATCCGTCGGTTCACCGCTGATGACATCACCATCAGCGACGACGCGTATCTCGGGCTGGCGGTTACCAGTCACAACGAGAACGTCCTCTGTCGAGCGACGTTCAAGGATCTCGAAGGAGTTGGGCCGACTGCGAACCGGGATATCGGCAGCGTCAGGACGGCCGGTAGCGTTTCTACCGAAACGAGCGTTCCCTTCGTCTCGACCGACGAGCCGACGGACGTGACGGCGACCAGTGCTACGCTACGGGGGGAATTAACGGATCTCGGTGGTGCCGACACCGCGGAGTGTTATTTCGAGTACCGAGAACAGGGGGCGACGTCGTGGACCACGACGCCGCCGGAGACACACGACGGGACTAGCGCGTTTACTCGGGGAATTTCGGGTCTCTCGCGGAGCGTCACAGAGTACGAGTACCGAGCGGTCATTGAAACCAGCGACGGTGATGACGCCACTGGAGCAATCCGACGATTCACCACCTCGAGTATCGTTTCCATAGAGACCATAACGAACGTCTCCCCGACGTCAGCGACGGTCGAAGCGTCGGTGGACATCGCCGATCCCGGAGCGGTTGAGGCTGTGTTCGAGTATCGGATGGTCCCCCGCGCGTCCTGGACCGCAACAGGTTCTCAGACGCCCACTGCGGGGGGATCGTTCGCTCGTGATCTTTCGGAACTGACGAGCAGGCGCTACTACCAGATTCGAGCGACCGTCGAGACCGCCGATGGCACCCCCATCACTAGCCCGGTTTACCTGTTTAACACCGCTGCCCGTACTTCGAGTGGCAAGACCGGAGCCGGTCCCGACAGCGTTTCCCATTTCGATCCGGCCGACGGATTCGCAGACCTTGCTCCGTGGCTCGATGACACCACCCCGATCGTTCCGATCACCGAACCGACGCGGCGACAACTGCAAGCGGCTGTCGACATCGATGGGCCTCGCCTCGTGGTGTTCGAAACCAGCGGTACCATCGATCTCGATGAACGCCGTCTCGTCGTTTCACACGACGATCTGTATCTGGCCGGTCAGACTGCGCCTTCGCCGGGCATCACGTTCGTCCGCGGGAGTTTCGTGCTTGATGCGAACAACTGTGTGATCCAGCACCTACGATTCCGCGCGGGCGACGCCGGTCACGATACGGTTCGTGACTGGGCGGTCGACTCGCTCACGACGGACGACGACGTCGGAAACAACGTCATCGACCACTGTACAGCCACGTGGGGAACGGTCGAAAACCTCTCCGTCGCGTACAGGACGACGGACACGACGGTATCGAACAGCCTGATCGCCGAGGCCTTGGACATCAGATACGGATACGGCTCCATCGGGGCCGGCGACGACGCGGAAAACATATGCTGGCTAGGCAACGTCTGGGCGCTCAACAGGGCACGGAACCCGAACCTTGGTGGTCGAACCGCTGTCGTCAACAACGTCGTGTATCACTTCAACTCGGGAGCGACTCCCGCCGAAGAGGCGTACTCGGCGATCGTCGGGAATAGCTTTCTTGATCCACTCGACGCGGATCAGGCCCCGATCAGCAACGGTCACGTTTATGCCCGCGACAACCGCGCCGATCCAGACACCGACCCGCTGATCGACGTCGACGAACGGCTCGGTGAGCGTCCGGTCTGGCCTGCCGGACTCGAAGCGATGCCGTCGGCAGACGTGTACGAACACAACTTAGAGAACGCGGGAGCACGGCCCGCTGACCGGACGCCCCACGACGAGCGTGTCATCGATCTGATCCGTAACCGCGATGGCGAGTACATCGAGAGCCAAACGGAGGTCGGCGGCTATCCCGAGTTAGCAGTTACCACCCACGAGCTGACCGTTCCCAACGGCGGGACGCGTGCGTGGCTCCGTTCGTGGGCCCGGCGCGTCGAGAGATCTCAGTAGCCATCGAGACCCTTCGTCAGATAAACACTTATTACGGTATAGCCGTGCCTCCAATCATGGGATTGGCGCAGTCCATATCGAGAGTCGTTCTCGGGATCGATGTGTTGTTTTTGTTGTTACTCGGATTCTCGTTTCTCTACGTCGAGCCAGGTACTGGATCGTACGTCGTCGCACTCCTCACACTTCTTCCGACTGTTCTTACACTCATGATGAGCGTAACGGTGCTCTACACCGGCTGGGATCCGGTGTAAGCTCGACACCGAAACGCCCGCATTGAACACCGTTCGTAGGTCGATAACCCTTTTTGTATTCTCGCTGGTCGTTCGATACTCACCCGCGCCTACGTTCCATCGTTACGTTGTACGCGAGACTCCCGCTGGATTTAAGTAGTCGAAACGCAACGGATACGTGTAACGATACTATGGTGAATATAGGCTGGCGAACACGACGTATCGGCCAAACAGTGTTTACATTGTGGGTGGTTCTCACCCTGACGTTCGCTCTGGTGCGACTGTTGCCGGGTAATCCGATGGGCGCGATGGTTCAACAGCTGATCCAGCAGGGGGTCAATCCAGCTCGGGCCCGACACCTCGTCGAACTTCGATTGAGCGTCGATCCGAACAAACCGATTCCGTACGCTTACCTCGATTATATGGGTAACATGCTCCAGGGAAACCTTGGGATCTCGATGTACTATTCCGAACCGGTCGTCGATATCATCGCGCGATCCCTACCGTGGACGTTGTTCGTACTGAGTTGGTCGCTTTTCATTAGTTTCTTTATGGGTGTTATCATCGGTGCGTTGATGGCATACTGGGAAGGAAGCAAACTGGACGTCGGACTCACCTCGTGGGCGATTCTGATGGGATCAACTCCATACTACGTACTGGCGCTCTTGTTGTTGATCTTTTTCGCCTATCGCTGGGGTATCTTCCCCACAAGCGGGCGACAACCCACGGGTGTGGCGCCCGGATTCAGTTGGGCGTACATCAGTGGCATCCTTCGCCACGCCGCGTTACCGGTTCTATCCATGCTGGTTGCGTCCGGCGTCGCCTCGCTCGGGATGCGTGGAAACAGCATTCGTGTTCTCGGTGAGAACTATCTTCGGGTAGCACGACTCCGCGGTCTCTCCGACATAACGATCTCGACCCAGTACGTCGCTCGTAACGCTGTACTCCCGATGTACACGGCGTTCCTGATCAGTCTCGGCGAGATGTTCGGCGGATCAGTCGTCCTCGAACAGGTGTTCTCCTATCGAGGGCTCGGGTGGTACATGCTGTCGGCGACGTATCAGCGCGACTATCCGCTGATGATGGGGATGTTCACGATCCTTACTGTCGCGGTCGTCCTTGCTTTACTGATAGCTGACCTAACGTATTCGTTCGTTGATCCACGCGCTGGAGGGCAGACGAATGAGACGTACTGACCACTCCTGTATCGTACACCAAAAACGAATGACAATGAGCCAGACCATGGAACGTGTTCAGCCGACCGACTCGGCTGGATCGGAGGGGAACCGATGAGGAACGATCCACAGACGACTGATCGAGACGTGAGAACCGACGGCGGAAACGTGAGTTCACCGTTCGAGATCGTCTCGGAGTACGAGGAATCGCGCCGGGACCGGTACCGCAAACTCTACGACGCCTACGTCCACGCACCGGTCGCCATCGTCTGGCGCGACTGGCGGGCGCGGATCGGCTTCACGCTCGTCCTGTTCTATCTTCTGATGGGACTCGTCGGTCCGTTGCTGATCGAACCGACGGAGGTCACCGAAGGGCCAGCGCTGGTCCAACCGTTCGAGAACTGGGCGTATCCGCTCGGAACCGACAACATGGGACGCGATCTGCTGTCACAGACGGTCCACTCCACCACCACGATCCTCAAGATGATAACGTCGGGCGCGCTGTTCACCGTCGGCTTCGGGACGATCGTCGGTGCGCTGGCCGGATACAAGGGTGGTATCGTCGATACGATACTGAGTTCGATCACTGACGTGTTCATCAATCTGCCCGGCTTCCCGCTTGTGATGATTCTGGCCGCACTGTTGCCGATCGGTGGGAACCCGTACATGGTTGGTATCCTGTTGAGCGTCGGCGCATGGGGAGGCCTTGCGAGGGCGATCCGATCGCAAGTGCTCACTATCCGTCACGAGGCGTTCGTCGAAGCGGCCCGCGGAATGGGGATCCCGACCCACCGGATCGTCTTCAAGGAGATCATCCCGCATCTGATGCCGTACGTCGTGATCAACCTCACGAACGCCGCGCGGCGAGTCATCTTCGAGGCGGTTGCGCTGTACTTCCTCGCAATCCTCCCGTTCAAGTCCTCCAGTTTGAACTGGGGGGTCATGCTGAATCAGGCCTACGCGAAAAATGCCTACCTCACGGCTGAGGCACTTCATTGGTTTTTGGTACCGATGATTGCGATCGTGGGCATCTCGGTCGGTCTGATCCTACTCGGTCAGTCGCTTGACCGTGTGTTCAACCCCCGTGTCCGCGCACGCCACGAACGGACGGCGGCCGAAAACGGTGGACTCGAATCAAAAAAGAACGAGGATGACATGAACGTCAATGACGTTGTCTGATCCATGACTGTCTCAGAAACCGACCACGAACGAAGCCACACGACTGACGAAACGATCGTAGAAGTCCGGAACGCGTCCGTCACGTTCGACATGGATCGGGGCCAATCGCGCGTCCTCGACGATGTCGATCTCGATATCAAGCGCAACGAGGTTTTGAGCATCGTCGGCGAGAGCGGCAGCGGGAAATCGATGCTCGCCTCGGCACTGTTGGATGCGGTCGTCGATCCAGGGCTGCTCACGGGTGAGATCACCTACTATCCCGATGACGGTGCTCCTGTCGACGTGCTCGACCTCGATTCGAACGAACTGCAGGCGTTTCGCTGGGCGGAAATCTCGATGGTGTTCCAGGGAGCGATGAGTTCGTTCAATCCCGTCAGAAAGATCCGCACTCATTTCGTTGAAACCCTGAACGCACACGATTACGACATCGAAGACGGGATGCGACGAACACGAGGGGTCCTCGAGGATCTCTATCTCGATCCCGATCGAGTGTTGGATTCGTACCCGCACGAGCTGTCAGGGGGAATGAAACAGCGCGCACTGATCGCACTGAGCCTCGTCCTCGAACCGGAGGTGTTGGTGATGGACGAGCCGACTGCCGCGTTGGATCTACTGATGCAGCGTTCGATCATCGGACTGCTACAGGAGATCAAAGCGCAGTACGATCTAACGATCGTTTTCATCACGCACGATCTCCCGCTGGTCGCCGACATCGCGGACCGTGTCGGGGTGTTGTACGCCTTCGAGTTCGTCGAACTCGGACCCACGGACGAGGTTCTCAGAGCACCGTCCCATCCCTACACACGATTGCTTCTCAAATCCACACCCCACCTCTCATCGCCGATCGAATCGATGCGGCCGATCGAGGGGAGTGCTCCAGACCCGGTGAGCGTCCCATCGGGCTGTTCGTTCCATCCCCGCTGTCCGGTCGGTGACGAGCGGTGTGAGACCGACGCACCGGGTCCATACCCCGTCAACGGAGAACACCACGTTCACTGTCACTACTGGGAGGACGCGATCGACACGATCCCGATGAAAACCGAGAGTCAGGCGGGATCAGCGGATATGATCGGGATGGCAGAGACGAACGCATCTAGTCGAACGTCGGTGGACCGATCCGACACGCCCGTCGTCTCGCTCGATGACGTCGAGATCCACTTCGAGAAGGAAAGTGGGTTCTTCGACATCTTCTCCGAACCGGACGTCGTCAAAGCGGTCGATGGGATCTCCCTTGACGTGTATGAGAACGACGTGATCGTTCTCGTCGGTGAATCCGGCTGTGGCAAGACGACGCTCGGCAAGTCTGCGGTCGGGCTACAAGAGCCGACTGGCGGTAGCGTCCAGTATCGGGGACACGACATCTGGGACGTCAAAGCCAACGGAAGCGAGGCGGTGACGTGGGCGGAGATCCGTCGTTCACTCCAGATCGTCCATCAAGATCCCGGCAGTGCCCTGAATCCTCATCGCCGGATCCGTCAGTCCCTCGAAGAGCCACTCAAGCGGTGGAACGACGATCTGGACGGGAATGATCGACAGCAACGTCTCCTGAGCCTCCTCGAACACGTCGGGATGACACCGCCCGAAGACTACATCGAACGGTATCCTCACCAGTTGTCGGGCGGTGAGCAACAGCGCGTTGCTCTCATTCGAGCAATGTTGATGAATCCCGAGGTCATCCTCGCGGACGAGCCAGTGAGCGCGCTCGACGTGTCGCTTCGGGTCGAAATGATGGATCTCATGATAGAGCTACAGGACACCTTCGACACGTCGTATCTGTTCGTCTCACACGATCTTTCGAACGCTCGGTACATCGCCGAGAAAACCGGCGGCCGGATCGGCGTCGTCTACCTCGGTGAACTCGTCGAGATCGGCCCGGCCGAACGGATCATCCACGATCCCCAACACCCCTACACCGAAGCCTTACGCTGGGCGACGCCGGAACTCGACGCAAGCGAGGCGAAAGCGGACGAGGCACCGGTTCGCACGATCGATGTCCCTGATCCGACAAATCCACCGACCGGCTGTCGGTATCACACTCGCTGTCCGGAGGCTCGGGACTGCTGTCGAACCGAGCGTCCAGAGGAGTATCACGTCTCGGGCGAGTTACACGAGGTGACGTGTTTCCGCGCCCTCGACGACCACGACTACTGGGACAGCGAACCGATCGCCACCGACGGCGACTGATCCAGTCCACCGCCCGGCGTGATTACCGTTTGTTTCTCATTCTATATCTTGCAATCGATGATTAATTATATATAGGTCCATTATCAATTGAGTGGTATGCCGAATTCTACCGATAGGCACGGTAGCGTCCCGACCAGACGAGACGTTCTCAAAGCTGGTGTGGCCGGTGGAGTAGCCTTGATCGCGGGTTGTAGTAGTGACAACAGCTCGAACGGTGGTAACACATCGAGGTTCACCTACTTCGATCCCGTGGGTGATCCACCCTCACAGCGTCACTTCAATCCGTGGAACCCCACACAGACCGCCGCGTGGCATCCGGGAGCGAACGTCTTCGATCGCCTTGCGGTCCACTCGCCGGCTACCAACGAATCGTTCCCGATCATCGCTAACAACTGGACGATGCCCGATAAGACGACGCTGGAAACCGAACTCAGCGATCAGTGGACGTGGCACAACGGTGATCCCGTCGTTGCTCAGGACTGGGCGATGCAGTGGGAGATAGAGATGGCGATCACGTCGGCTGGCGACGGTAGCAGTTCCACCCCGATGGAATCGATCGAGGTCGTCGACGATTACTTCCTCCGGATCCAGCTGAACACGGAACTGTCGGAGATATTTGCCGTTCAGAACACGATCGCCTACTATCACGGGGATATCGGTCGCGGGATCTTCACCAAACACGACGATGACCAGTGGAGCGAGTGGCACGACCGATTGCTGAACTCGGAGGGTGATGAGTTGGACAGCGTCATCGAGGAGGTGACGACCACGAGCTACCCGACCATCGACGAGGGGATCGGTCAGGGTCCGTTCCAGGTCGCGGAGGTCGGCGACGACACCGTTCTCATGAAAAAATATGAGGACCATCCTCGTGCCGGGGATATCAACTTCGACGAGTTCGAGCTGTGGGTTCCTGGCGACGTTTCCGAACGCGTCCAACCGTACGTGAACGGGATCGTCGATGCCGTTCCCGGCGACTACCCGATTCCAGAGAACCAACGGAACAAGCTCCCGGATACCCATTCGTTGTACCGGAAAAAGCGGACGGCGAACTCGCTGTTCTGTTTCAACAACGGCCACGGTGTCGAAGGATACGATCCCGCGGTCCAAAACGTAAACGTCCGTAAGGCCATTTGTCACATATACGATAAACAACAGACGAAAGGACTGTTGCAAGGCGTCAAGAAGCTGTTCGATGGGCCACCGTGTCGGGTCCCTGCACCGATCATCGAAGAGGGAGAGCACCCGTCCACCGAATGGATCAAGGACTTTCCACAGTACGGGCAAAACGACACGGAACGCGCGACGGAGTTGCTTCGACGGGAGGAGTACGAGCGCGACAACGGCGAGTGGCTGACACCGAACGGCGAGCGTTTCGAGATCAATATTCTGAACCCCTCCGAACACCAACACCTTCAGGTGCTCATTCAGAATCTCAAAGACTTCGGGATCGCCGTCAACGCCGAGAACGTCGACGACGCGACGCTCGACGCTCGCCGACAGAACGGGGAGTACGACATCATTCCCGACGGCTCTTCGGCGAACGGGGCCATCGCCATGTGGTCGCCCGGACTGGTTGTCGACTGGATCCAGTCGCTCACGAACTACCAACCCGAAACCGAGATTCCGATGCCCGTCGGAGATCCAGACGGGTCCAGTGGCACGAAAACGATCAACATCGCCGACCACATCAATCAGTGGATGGCGACCGACGACCAACAGTATCACAAAGAGCTGACGTGGTGGTGGAATCAGACGCTGCCCGAATACGAGGCGTTGTACGAACAGGACGCTGGTGCCCTCAACACGGCGAACTTCGAGTTCAAAAACGTCCCGGAGACGATCGTCTCCGGGGTCGACGACGCGATGTACATCTCGTTGAAACTCGAAGAGGGTACGCTTCGATACAAGGGGTGATCGACGGTCACATCCGATCGTGCGTGACCGGCTCGACGCCACTGATCACAGGTGCGTTTCGATGACCGGCCACACGTGACCCGGATAGTACCGATGTGTTCCGGAGCCGACGGACAGCTCACACACGTCCTCCACGCCGTCGTTGCGATAGATTGCCTGTAGCCGAGAGAACGCGCGTCTCGTTCCATCGACCGGAAAGATCGGATCCTCGTCGCCGGTGACGACGGCCACCGGCCGGGGAACGATCGCACCGGCGATATCCCACATCTCACCGAGGCGAAGCAGCCCGGGAACGTAGTTGCATTCACAATGGTCGATGGCAACGATCGAATCCTCGAACGTGCAGAAATACGCATTCAACACGACGGGAGCCAGCCGGTCGTCCACGGCCGCCGCGAACAGTGATACCGCCGCTCCACCGGAGTGTCCCGTGATCCCGATCCGATCGGCGTTTAGCGTCGGTTCGTGCTCGATGAAATCGACGAGCTGTAGGACGTCCCACGTCCGTTCGCCCGCCAGCGTTCGATCGAACAGTTGGGCGGTCTTTTGCAGCCGTGTACACGACCGATAGCCCTCCGGATCGGGTTCCGGACCTGCCAGCTCACCGAACCCTCGCATGTCCGGAGCAAGCGCTGCGTATCCTCGTTGGACGGCTTGACGAGCGAAATCACGTCGTTCCTCAGTGATCTCCGATCGATCGTCGTTGATGGCACCGACGGTCAGCGCTTTTCCCTCCTCACAGTGTCCGTGGATCGTGAGTACCACGGGATACGGTGGCTCTTCGTCGTCGGGCACGAGCAGATAGAACGGAACACGAACTCCAGTCTCCGTTCGAATGCGCCAGTACTGGCGCTCGTAGCCGTCATTTTCGGTGGTCTCAAGGCGTTCCGGGTCCAGTTCACACGTTCCACCCGCTCGAACCGCAGGAAACCCGAGTGCTCCTGTCAGTTCCTGTCGGATCGTGTCTTGCCAAGACGTGAACGCTTCCCCTGTCTCTCCATCGTATCCGTACTCGCGTGAGGAGGTACGAAGGAGTCGCGTGAGACGCTGTTGAAACGCCGAATGTGCTGTCATCACTCTATCCCCATACATCCGTCCGACCGACTTACCCGTTGTCCCCGCCGGCAGTGGCTATCCGCGGTATCGAACGAAATCGCCACCCATGTGTGATCCCAACCCCACCGTTTCGCTCCAAACGCTGACGATACAGTCGGTCGGTTTCACGGCGCGTGATTCGGCAGTACTGCTAACACTGCCCGCTGTTTGCCCACTACTGTACTGAGTACTGTACCAAGCGTTCGATGGCTACAGTACGATGGATGTAGTAACGGATTGTAACTAGACGTCTTATAGTACTATTTAACCGAAACTATTATATTATAGAATATGATTTATAATATCATAATTGCATGTTATTCGATAGACGCACGTTCCTTCGTACGATTGGAGTGGGTGGTAGTGGCGTGGCCGGGATATTCGCGGGCAGAACGGCGGCAGAAACGACAGTGACAAACGATGAATCCGGGGCAGGATCACATTTCGATCCTACTGTCGGGTTCGCGGATCCGGCTCCGTGGCTCGAAGATGATGATGTCGAGGTGCTCAAAGTATCCGAGCCAGCGCGTGAGCCGTTGGCAGCCGCCATCGACCGGGACGGTCCTCGCGTGATCGTTTTCGAAACGAGTGGGACGATCGACCTCGAGATGAAGTCGCTGGAGATCAGCAACAACAAGTGCTGGATCGCCGGACAGACGGCTCCGACGCCGGGTATCACACTCGTTCGGGGCGGTCTCTACGTTGAAGCCGACGACTGCGTCGTTCAGCATCTCCGCGTCAGGCCGGGTGATGCCGATGCGGAACCGGGAAGCGGCTGGGAGCCGGACGCGATGCACACTGGTGATGATACGAAAAACAACGTCATCGATCACTGTTCGACCAGTTGGGCTGTCGACGAGACGCTCTCGGTCGGCTACCGGACGGAGGATACGACGGTGTCGAACTGTATCATTGCCGAAGGGCTCAACGACGCGACCCATACCAAGGGCGAACACGGATACGGGACGCTCGTCGGCGATCTGGCCACGAACGTCACGTTGGTTGGGAACGTCTGGGCACACAACACAGGACGAAATCCCGCGCCCAAGGGTGGGACGACGAGCGTCATCGCGAACAACGTCATCTATCACGCGACGGACTGGATTACGAGCTTCGGTGGGCCGGGTCCTGGGAGCGATGTACCTGCGCGCTCTGTGGTTGAAAATAACGCGTATCTTAGAATCGGCTCTCACTTCATCCAGTTCGGCCACGTCCACTACGACGGCAACTACATGGCACCGGGGACGCCGGCGGCGGTCGACAAACGTCTCGATGAGCGACCGTTGTGGCCGGCGGGACTGGAGTTACTCCCCTCTGGAGCAGTCGTCGACCACCAGTCGGCGTACGTGGGTGCGCGTCCTGCCGACCGAACGTACCACGACCGGCGCATCGTCGAGGACGTACGCGCCAGCACCGGGAGCATCATCGACAGTCAAGCGGAAGTCGGCGGCTATCCTGCTCTCGATGTGAACACCCGAGAACTGCACGTACCGACGGATACCTTACGAAGTTGGCTTCGAGCTCACGCCGTCACGGTCGAACAACCCCGGGCCAAACGGCGTGCAAGATCGGACTGAGTCGGCATCGACCCCTCCAATCGATGTGGTGGGAGCTGGCTGTACCGATGCTCGTCGCTCTCGGTCGGCTAGTGATCATTGATCCGATAGACGCCCGACCCGAACGAATTTCGGATACTGGGATGACGAGATCATGGTACGGTTTTCGTTGCGATAACGGCGCGGATGATACGCGCCGAAAGCCTTGCCGTTCACTTGCCTTCCGGTCGCCCGGCCCCTGTGCGGACGGGAACGTCGGTGATCGTCCGCGAAACCGTGACTGTGCTGTGGGTTCTTCAGTCCTGATTTGCCGTCTATATCAGTTCTCTTCTATTATATCGACTCGAACGTCCAACGCTGGTTTTCACTGCCGTTGTCCGGCCACTGGAGGACGTTCGCGCCGTTGCTGGTCGAAGCGCCATCGACGTCGGCGAGCTTGTTGCTGTGAACGGCCTCAAGCGTGTACACGCCGCCCTCGTCGTTTATATACCATCGCTGACAGGCGCAGCCGGTGTCCGAGTATTGGCGAACGTTCGCGCCGTCTTCGGTCGACGCGGTGGCAACCTCGAGCAACTGACCGCTGTTTTCGTTCACCAGTCGGTACTCGCCGTTCGTGACCTCCTCGACGTACCACTGCTGTGTCGAGTGTCCGTTCGCGGGCCACTGCTGGACGTTCGCGCCGTCTTCAGTCGAAGCGTTGGCAACCTCAAGCAACTGACCGCTGTTGGCGTTCGTGATCTCGTAGGTCCCCGTCGAGATCGGACCACCGCCGCCACCGTTGTCGGGCGGGGAACCACCCTCTTCGACGGCTTGTGCCCATCCGCCGAGCCAGTCGCGCAGGCCGCTGTCGGGGACGTCGAGCGAATGAGTGTTCACCGGCAGGTCGGGGTAGCCACCAACTTCGTCGTGATGGCCGACCCAGTAGTCGTAGGGACTGTCAAGACGATCGTTGCCCGCTCGGTCGGTGATTTCCTGAATGATACGCTGGTCGTTGGCGGTCCGGTCGGCCGGTCGTGCGCCAGCCGTTCCGAGGTTGTGGCTCTCGACATCAGCGGCAGGGATTTCGCTGAGACCGCTGGGCCACAGTGGTGGCGCGCCCTCGCTGTCGGGTTCGGCGAAGTCGGTATCATCGTCGAGCGACGGGTCGGCGGCGTAGTTGTCGGTGTGGTAAGCCGTGGGGCTGCCCTCGAAGACGGGGTTGCCGGTGTCGAGGGGCCCGGTGTAGGCGTTGCCGACGAAACTCGTCACAGCAGAGCTGTCGGCGGTGGCCGCATAATCGAAGAAGTACGCAAGGTTGTTGACGATGACCGTCTCGGTGTCGCTTTTGAGCCGTGGGACTCGCCCGCGGATTTTGGCCCAGACGTTGCCGGCGAACGTGACGTTCGAGGCACCGTCACCGATGAGTGTGCCGTAGTTGTGGTCGGCTCCGTCGCCGTAGGGGTCCCAGAGCCCTTCATAAATCAAACAGTTGGTAACGGTCGTGTCTTGTGTGTCGTAGCCCACCGAGAGACACTCATCGACCCCCCACGAGGCCGTGCAGTGATCGATAACGTTGTTTTGAGTGTCGTCTTGGGTGTTGATCGCGTCGTTACCTTGGATCGACCCGTCGTCACCCGGTCCGATCCGCGAGCGAACGTGTTGGACGACGCAGTTGTTGGCGTCGATCTGCACCATTCCCTGGGTGAAGGTAATCCCCGGCGAGGGTGCGGTCTGGCCCGCCACCCAACAGTTGTCTTCCGTGATCGCCAACGTCTCGCCACCAAGATCGATCGTCCCGCTGGTCTCGAAGACGACTACTCGCGATCCGCTCGCCGTGAACGCCGCTTCGACGGCCTCCCGCGTCGGCTCGGTGATCGTGTACACGTCCACACCATCCTCAAGCCACGATGTGTTCGCGAACCCGTCGTCGAGACCGAACTGCGAACTGCTCGCTGATCGGACCTGCGCAGTGGCTGATCCCGAAACCCCACCGAGTATTCCCATGCCGATCAGTACCGATGCTGCTGTTCCCTTCAGATAGCTCCGTCGTGTTTGTCTCATACTACCACACCGTGTCAATGATAGGCAGACATAAATTATTTTCTATCAATAAGTTATTTTCTATTTGATTATGATGTGGTAATATGACCGTGTCGGATGCTCTATGAGATAATCGTTCTCGACCGTCGGTTGGTTGCGGTCCGGTGGTTCCGTCGGCTTCGCTTCGCTCTAGATCGCGTCACTTCCTTCGGTGGGAGCCGCGCGGCCGTCGGCGTCGAGCACATCCGCGATCGTGTAGTGGATTCCGTCCAAGTAGCACTCAGCAACTGCCACGTCCGATTCACGTTCTCGTTTCAGAGCGCCACCTGAACTAAAGCACTCCGGTCACCTCCGAGAAGTCATGGACGGCTATACGTTTGCGAATCATACCCCACAGTCAGTAGACGGGACGAGTCGGTGTTTTGACCTACAACCGACCGAGATCGTCGAGGATCTGCCGGAGCTGCTCGCGTTCGTCGGGATCGATCTGCTCTTGGGGAGGTAACACGGTGTCGTGCTCGAATACCCCTTGCATCTTCAGCGCTGCTTTCGTTCGGGCGCGGTAGCGTCCCTCCGGTTCGCCAAAGATGTGGTTGGTGAGAGGGAGCAACTGCTGTCGGATTTCGCGGGCACGCTCCATGTCGTCGTCGTGGACGGCCCGAATCTTCTCGACGTGGAGATCGGGAACGAGGTTCGCGTAGCCGATGAGACCGGTTTCAGCCCCGAGCTGGTAAGCGTGCATGAGGAACGTGTCGTTTCCCGTCATGATCGTACAGTCGTCCCGAAGGTGATCGACTGCGCGGATAGTCCGGTCGTAGCGGATCGGGTCGAACGAGGCTTCCTTGAACCCGATGACGTGCGGAAGTTTACAGATTTCGACGTGTGCGCTGATTGGTAGCCCTGAACTCCCCCACGTCGGGAACTGGAAGTTGATCAGCGGCATGTCGACGGTTTCACCGACGTGTTCGAAGTGATTGATCGCCTCTTGTGGGATCTGGTGTGAATACACGTCGAGCGGGAGCAACATGACGCCGTCAGCACCGGCCTCTTTCGCCGTCTGGGCCAGTTTGGCGGCCTCGATGGAGCTTTCCCCGTATACGCCGGCGAACACGGGCGTGTCGCCTGCCGCTTCGACATGGGTTTTGACGACTTGTCGGTAGGTCTCCTCGTCTTGCATCTTCGTTTCGCCGGTGTGGGCGTTGGCGATGACCGCTTTGATGCCGTCAACGGAGACGAGCTGCTCGACGTGGCGAGTGAGATCGTCCACGACGAGTTCGTATTCGGGCGTCCACGGGTTCGCTGTCGCGGGAATGATTCCACCTGCTATCTGTTCTTTGAGTCCTCTGAACTCCTCTTTCAGCATACTCTATCGAAAGGACACGACCAGCCAGTAAAAGCGTTCGGTTCGCCCCAAATCCATCGCACCAGGCTCGATGATGTTCCCTTCGTGGGAACGGCGAACGGCACGAACGGCTAATGCATTACAATCGTACTGATGTAATGATTTGATAGAAACGCGCTGTCTCTGCTCACCCGAACGACGATGAAGCAACGTAGATGGTCTGTGTTCGACACAACGGATAGATTCCGAACAGTTCGTTCCCGTTCTGAGAACGCCCCATATGACACCGGCCTGCACACCCACCCAACAGTCGTCTCTCCCTACTGAGGTGCCAACAGTGTTCGCCTCACAGGAACGGATCCGGGGCGGAGTGCGCATGGCGTTCTAACCGTGATCACTTGAAGTTTTATACGCTTGAGTACAAACAGCCTGTGTATGGACATTGTTAGTGTGAGCGGATACGCGTTGTCCTCTCCGATCGATCCAGTGCAGGAGCGGCCGTTCTTCGGTGGTGTGCGACGGCTCCACAAGCGGGACGTCGTGCTCGTCGTCGTCGAAACGAGCGACGGTCGTCGCGGGGTTTCGACGGCGGGAGCTTCGAGTTCTGCGATGCGTGAGTATTTCGAGGGTGATTCCCACGGGACGTTCGCCGATGTCGTCGAGACGACTGTTGCCGATGCGCTCGAAGGACGATCGATCGAAGAGATCACTGACGCCCACGAGTTGCTCAGGGCAACCGACCTGCCCAGTCGTCTTCGGACGGAAGCGATTTCGGCCATCGACGTTGCGCTGTACGATCTGCGTGGGAAGGAAGTCGGCGCGCCGATTTACGAGCTACTGGCCACGGCGTGGGACACCGAGCCGACGACCGAACTGCCGTTGTACGCGAGCGCCGGGATGTATATGGAACCGGAGGGATACGTCGAACAAGCTACTGTGCTCGAAGAACTCGGATTTTTCGGTTACAAGTACCGGCCCGGAATCGGTCCCGATGCCGACCGCCGGACGGTCGAGCTACTGGCCACAGCGGTCGACGACATCGAACTCATGCTCGACGTCCACACGTGGTGGAAGCTCCGGGACTCCTACGGGCGCGATACCGTTCGGGCGCTGGTCGAACATGCTGCCGACCGGGGCGTTTACTGGATCGAGGAACCGGTCGAACCCGACGACCACGAGGGGTACGTCGAGCTGGCCGACACCGGCGCGCCGCTGGCTGGTGGAGAAAGTGAAAAATCACCTTCAGATCTGATCACCCTCGGCCGAACCGGAGTCGACTTCCTGCAAGGCGACGTTCGTCACCACGAGGGCTTTACCGGCTGTCAGGCGGCCATCGAGTTCTGTGTGGATCGGAATATCGAGTTCGTCCCTCACAACTTCGGTACGTGGCTCGGATTGCAGGCCAACGCCCACCTCGTCGCTGCCGCGCCCGAGGCACAACTGCTCGAATATCCGGTGTTCGAGGACGACCCAGCGTTGGCCGAAACGGAGACCGACCCCGGTATGTATCCGTTCGAACTCGCGTTCGACATCATCGAGGGGCAGCCAGTCATCGAGAACGGGCGCATGACCGTTCCGGATGCTCCGGGACTCGGTGTCGATGTCGACCTCAGTGTCCTCGAATCGTACCCGTTCATCGACGGTCCGTGGACCGAGTTTCACTATTGAATCGACTGGTTGGTCTCGTTCACCTTCGACGGTAGTCGCTCGTCACTGACTGTGTACGGGCTCCGATGCGAGCACCGAAGTCGATCGGAGAACCCCAATAGATTTATACGATGAAACGAAATAAATGTGGTAATGAGTTCCACACAAGATGTAGGCCAGGAACCGGCGTCTCTGCTTCAGACGGTGATCAACTCCATCGATGACTCCGTTCTGTTGAAAGTCGCGATAGCGGGCGTGTTGTTGTTTGTCTCCGGGTGGCTCCTCGATGTGGGAGCCAACGAGGGCGTCTGGGCAGCGATCTTCGGTGCCTGGGGGAGTGGGCTGGTGCTCGTCGGACTGAGCTGTTATGGCGTCATCTGGTGGCGACGATAACCGTTATCGTCGTGTGAGCCGCGACACATCGCGCTCATCGGGCTGCCGTTCGAGCGACAGTCCGGGTAACTTCCGGATCGTCACCTCGCCGAGTACGTTGATCTCACAGCCCGCTTCGAGGTGTCCACCGACGGTTCGTTCGCCGTCGAAGGCAGTTACGTGGAGGTGTGGCTCGCCGTCCGCGATGATGCCGTTGATGTCAGTGACTTCCCACGCACCCTGTAGTTCGAGATCGACGTTGCGGTCCGCCTGATCGTCAGGCAGTTCCGTTCGGTCGACGTAATGGATGTGTAACGTGCTGAACGTTCCGATACCGGTGACGACGGCACCGGTGTCGATGTCGTGTTCCGTGCAGGCGCGCTCGATCGATTCGAGCGCCTTGTCACCGCGGTCGAGACGGACGATCACGTGTCCGTCGTCGGATTCGAACGATTCCATCCGTTAGACGGTGGCTGGCGATCGGAATAAACGTTGGTGGTTCAGCCGGACTGATCAGCGTTCCTCGGCCAGCGAAAACCGACCGGTGAGATCGATCCGTTCGCCGGTGCGGCCCGATTCGTAGGCTGCCATCGTGACGACTGTCGTCTCGAAGGCGTCCCGAACCGTGATGGGAGGTGTCGTCCCGTCGTGGATTGCCTCGGCGAACGCGTCGGCTTTGGTCTGTCGGCCGTGGTAGTCCAGTGAGCGGTCGTGCTCGGTGCCCTCGGCGTCGATCGTGTAGCCAGTGCGTTCGTTCCAATCCCGGCCTTCGAGATACACGGCTCCATCGTCATCCCAGATATGGATGTGTTCACGGGTGCACGCCACGATACCCGTATCGGAGACGTTGGCGACCGCGCCGTTGTCGAACTCGATGGTGATCGATGACTGGGTGTCAAACACCTGATCATCATCGTGGAACACGACGGTGGCGTCGACGCGCGTCGGTTCGAGACCAGTCACCCAGAGGATCGCGTCGATAATGTGCGAACCGACGTTCAGGAGGTGGCCGCCGCCACTCAGTTTCGGATCCATCCGCCAGTCATCCATGGTTTCGTAGTAGGAACGCCAGTCGTGGGTGATCTCTCCGGTGATGAACGTCGGTTCAGCGTCACCGGCTGCCCACCGCTCGTGTGCTCGAATGAACGCGGGATTCAGATGCCGCTGGTAGCCGAGCATCACCACTCGGTCGGTCTGTTGATCGCGCTGGTAGAGATCCCGGGCGTCCTCGACGGTCGTCGCAAGGGGCTTTTCACACAGCACGTGGAGATCGTGCTCCAGTGCGGCGACCGTCTGCTCGTAGTGAAGTCCGTTGGGCGTGGCGATCGCCACCGCGTCGAGCGACGCTTCCTCGATCATCGTCTCGTAACGAGTGTACTGACCGGTCACCGCGTCGAATTCGGCGGCTGCCTCGGCGAGGTTCTCCTCGTCGACGTCGGCTACTGCGACCAGCTCGGCATCCGATACGTCCTCGAACTGACGTCCGAGCCGGATGCCGAGACTTCCGAGTCCGACGAGTCCGACGCGCAGATCGTTGGCTGAGTCGTCCATGTCGTAGTCACGCATACATGCAAATCACCTATAATTGTTTTGCTCGAACAGCTCCGGTCTTCGTCAGGAGCGTTCGACCGTCGCATCGCTGTCGGGGTCTACCACGACGGCGTCGGCCATCGAGCCGTGACATCCTGTCATCGAGATCGTCCGTGTGTCCGATCCGTTCGCTCGCAAAAACGCCCCGTCCGAGGGAGCACAACAGCCACGGAGCCGAGTCCTCGTGACGTCGTGCAACGAGACGGCGGGCGCGCCCTCCGTTTCGGCCACGAGCCCGTCGATCCGCACGTCGTCGGTTTCTTCGAACCGCATTGCGGGACCGTCCGCCGTCTGGATCTGTACGTCCCGAAAGGCGACATCTTCGATCGACGTACAAAACAGCCCGTGGCGTTGCTCGTAGCCGTCGGCCATCGCTGGATCGAGTTCCGTTGCGTCGAGATCGCGGGTGGCGTCGATCCGAACGTCGGCAAAGGAGATACCCTCGAAATGCTGTTCGGGAAGCCCGGCAAGAAAGCCGGCTGTTTCGACGTTGCGCGCGGTGATCGATCGAAACGAGACGTTCCGAACCATCGGCGTTCCCTCGGTGATCGGCTGTGGATCGCTGTCCAGCGGGGTGAAGTAGTAGCCGTTGATGACGAACGGACACGCGACCCGTCGCATGAGAATGGTGTCGAATCGGAGATCCTCGACGACGCCGCCACGGTCCCGTTGGGTCTTGATTCGCACGCCACGATCGGTGTCCGTGAACGTACAGTTCGAAACCACGACATCTCGAACGTCGCCGGACATCTCGCTACCGATAACGACGCCGCCGTGACCGGATTCGACAGTGCAGTTCGTGACGGTGATCTCCGAAGCCGGCTCTCCGACCGCACGTCCTTCGGCGTTTTTCCCGGATTTGATGCAGATCGCGTCGTCGCCCGCGTTGATGTACGTGTCGCTGATCCGCACGCACTGCGAGGAATCGATGTCGATCCCATCGCCGTTGGGTGCGTCTGCCGGGTTCTTGACGGTGACGTCGTGGAGCGTCACGTTCTCGGAGTAGACAACGTGGGTGTTCCAGAACGGCGAGTTACACAGCGTAACCCCGGACACTGTGACGTTTTCCGAGTGTGCGATCTGGCACAACGGCGGCCGGTGGGTAAAACTGCTGACGTCGTCTCCCTTCTCGTTTCGACGCTCGAATTCGGCCAACCGTTCCTGTAGTCCCTCAGGCCGTTCCGACATCGGTGTCTCATAAAATGACCACCAGTACGCGCCGTTGCCGTCGATCGTGCCGCGTCCGGTGATCGAAACGTTCTGGGCGTCCTCAACGAACAGGCAGGGATGAAAGCCGACCTGGTCCCAGCCTTCCCAGCGGCTTTCGATGGTCGGAAACGTGTCGTAGTCGCCGACAAAGCGCAGCGTCGCCCCCGGTGACAGATACAGCGTCGTGTCGTCACCGACTCGAAGCGGGCCGGTCACGTACGTCTCTGATGGAACGTACACTGTCCCGCCTGCCTCGGCACACGCGTCGAGCGCCGTCTGGATCGCGTCCGTCTCGGGATCGTCTCCGTTGCCCGTCGCGCCGTACTCGCGGATGTCGAACCGATCTGCGTCAGGTACTGTCATCGTCCGGGTATTCCGGGGCAGGGAGATAAACGTTGTGCCCCCCGCGCCGTCCGGCGGATGTTTCTGTGTCGGAGAAACACTTATCAACGAACGTCCTAATATCGCGGACGGTACGCAACGATGAGATTTGATAGACGGACGTTCCTTCGATCGATCGGGGCAGGCGCTGTCGCTCCAGCGGTTGGGCTGTTCGACAGAACGGCTACGGCAGCGACGGTAATCACGATCCGTGGCGGTGGGGCCGACATCTGGAACACGGAAGACGCGTTTCACTTCTACTACGAGACGGTAGACGGGGATTTCGACGTCCAGGTGCGCAACACGGCCCTCGAAAACACGGATCCGAACGCCAAGACCGGCATCATGGCCCGGAACTCAGAGGATCCCGGAGCGCCGAACGTGCTGCTCAGACGAACGCCAAGTGGTGCAGCGTCACTCCAGTGGCGCTCCGAATCCGGTAGCGAGACGATCAGCACCACGTCGGGTGGAGAAGACGAGAGCGAACTCGACGGAGGAAGCCTTCAGGCGGAGTGGCTGCGCCTGCGTCGACAGGGTGACGTTTTCGAGGCGTACGGCTCTGACGACGGGACGGACTGGACGACGATCGCGCGCCTCGACGGCGTCGAACTGAGCGACAGCGCGCTCGTCGGATTACCGGTCACGAGCCACAACGTCGGCGTGCGCTGTACGGCCCGACTGCGGGATCTCTCGGGTATCGATCCCGACACCAACCGGGACGTCGGTGACGTTTCAGTGACCGGCAGCGTCGAAACTGAGGAGGGCGTTCCGTTCGTCACGACGGGCGATGCGACCGATGTCACGGCCAGGAAGGCCACGCTCCGCGGCGAACTGACCGATTTGGGGGGAGCCGACGCGGCGAGCTGTTACGTCGAATACCGTGAGGTACCAAGCGCGGCGTGGACGGCGACAGCCGCCCAAACGCGCACGGAGCCAGGAACGTTTGACGTCCGTCTCACGGACCTCACGAGCAGACGGTACTACGAGTATCGTGCGGTCGTCGAAACCGAGAACGGCGACCGCACGGTCGGATCCTCGGAAACGGTCGGCACGCCAAGTCAGTCGAACGGCGGATCGAACGGTGGCGGCCCGGACAGCGCTTCTCGAGTCGACTTTGCCGATGGGTTTGCCGTCCCAGCCCCGTGGTTGGATGACGACACGCCCATTATCCCGGTAACTGAACCCAATCGACGACAACTGGCGGCCGCCGTCGGGATCGACGGGCCACGGCTGGTCGTGTTCGAAACCAGTGGGACCGTCGATCTCGGGAAACAACGCCTGACCGTCTCCAGCGACGAGCTGTATCTCGCCGGACAGACGGCACCGTCACCGGGAATTACACTCGTTCAGGGAGATCTCTGGATCGACGCGGACGACTGTGTGATCCAACATCTCCGCGTTCGACCGGGCGACGCGAACCTGACGGAGGAAAGCGATTGGGAACCCGACGGAATCAGAACCGGTGACGGTACCCAGAACAACGTCATCGATCACTGTACGACGACGTGGGCAGTCGATGAGAACCTCTCGGTGGGGTATGACACGGTGAACACGACGGTGTCGAACTGCCTGATTGCCGAACCACTTCAGGACGCCACCCACCACAAGGGCGACCACGGATACGGATCGTTGATCGGTAACGGCGCGTCGAACGTCACGCTCGCCGGGAACGTCTGGGCGCACAACTACGACCGCAATCCGCGGCTCAAGCAAGGCACCCGAACCGTCGTGGCGAACAACGTGATCTATCACTACAACGACGGCGTCTGGATGGATCCGGACACCGAGGCGAGCATCGAGAGCAACGTCTTCCGGCGACCGGTCAGCGACCAGCTGGCCGTCTTCGGTGAGGGAGCGGCCGCACTTGATGACAACGTCGCCACCACCCCCACAACCAGCGAGGGAATCACACAGCTCGATACTCGGCCCTTGTGGCCGACGGCGCTCGAAACCGTCGGGTCAGAGAACGTTGTCGAGCACAACCTCACAAATGCCGGTGCCCGGCCAGCCGACCGGACCGCTGCCGATGAGCGCGTGCTCGAACAGCTCCGAACGGAAGGAGGATCGTACATCGATAGCCAGACGGAGGTCGGTGGCTATCCCGAGCTCGAGGTCGTCACACACCGCCTGACGATTCCTCAAGGTGGCACCCGGGCCTGGCTGCGCGCGAAAGCTCGCGCCGTCGAGTGATCAGCTCTCACTCAGGGGGACCGTTCCACCGTTCGCCGTCGTCCTGTGGATCATACCCGATCTGGTCCCGTGCGTGTTCGATATCGAACCATCGACGCCGGTTGTCGCTGACACCGTAGAAGGTCCCGTATTCGACCGTCTCGTTCTGGAGGCAGCAGTCCACCTGATGGGCGAAATCCCGCCTTGACTGCCAGAGCGCTTTCATCCGGGTGACCGCCCGATCGTACTCGGCACTGTCACGTTCGAACGCTCCGTCGGCGACGCCTTGCTCGGCATCCCCGTACGGATGGTCGTACGGCGGCATGTTGACGGTTCCGACACGAAGCGCGTAGAACCGTCGGGGATACTCGTAATTTTCGACGTAGTAGCGCCCGAGCGCCTCGCCGAAACATTTCGAGACGCCGTAGAACGAATCCGGTCTAACCGGATCAGTATGATCGACGGTGAGATCGAATTCGGTAGCGTAAATCTCCGGCGCGAACTCCTGTTCGTACATGCCGACAGCGTGGTTCGAGGAGATGAACACGAACGACTCGAGCTGCCGTGTTCTGGCTGCCTCTAGCGCGTTGTACATGCCGATGATGTTCGGTTCGAACACCTCATCCCAGCCACCGTCAGTAAACGGGTAGGCCGCCATGTGGACCATCGCGTCCCGTCCGTCCGCGGCCGATACGAGCGCGTCACGGTCGGCCACGTCAGCAACGATCGTCTCGTAATCCCCGTACGGATGGCCGTCGGGCCGATCCGATCGGTTGAGATACGTGAAGTCGTACCCCGCTCCGTCGTGAAGGTGATCGATAACGGCGGTTCCACACCGACCGTACGCTCCGGTCATCAATACGTCCATACCGATTTCTATACGGTTCAGCTATTAAATCAATGGGTGGTGCAATCCATATCCCGACGGCCGCGCGGTTCACGAGAACTTGGTGTTGAGTTCGATGACGTTTGCGGCTCGTTTGACGTGCTCGGCCAACTCCTCGTGGATGCGTTCGTCGGTAAACCGGCTTGACGGTCCAGTGGTGCTGATGGCTCCCAACACGGTATCTCCCCGTTTGACCGGTGCGGCCACACACCGTAGCCCCTCGATATTCTCCTCGTCGTCGATCCCATAGCCCCGCTTTGCGATCACGTCGAGTTGCTCGTACAACTCCTTGGGTCCCGTGACGGTCCGAGATGTGAAGCTCGTATACTCCGTCGATTCGACGATCTCTTCCGTCCGAGACGCGGGCATGAACGCCAGAATCGTCTTGCCCAGCGATGTCGAATACATCGGTTGTTGAATACCGACCCGTGAGCGCGTCTCAACTGCCTGCTCCCCAGTTGCCTTGTAGAGATAACTGGTCATCCCGTGTTCTTCGATCCCGAACTGAGCGATCTCACCGGTCTCCTCGGCGAGCTTATCGACTTCACTCGTGATGACCTCGTAGTTGCCGATCTGTTCTCGAACGCTGTTTGCCATATCGAGGAGTCGGAGGCTCAACCGGTAGCCGTCGTCCTCTTGGACGAGGATGTTACGCTCACAGAGCGTCTGCAGATGGCTGTAAATCGTGCTTTTCGAATGGCCGAGTTCATCGGCCAACGCCGTCACACCGACGTGATTTCGCTCTTGCAGCACTTCGATGATGTTGAACGCGATCGTCACCGATCGGATCGTTCGTCCCGAATAATCGTCTTTCCGTACCGTCATAATATCTCACATGTACTCTATCTATATAATGCTGTTCCCCTGTTGGGAAGATCGAGCCCGTTCGGTCGTTGTTCTTTCGGGCCTGTGAACATAAGACGTAAGTAGACGTCACACGGAGATCACATCGATCGCTATGAAGTTCGGCTTTTTCCCGATCGAGGGTGGCGACACCTGGGACGGTGTCGTCGAGCAGTGTCAGTTAGCCGAGGATCTCGGTTTCCAAACGTGCTGGGTCAACGACCACCAAGCGACGGAGGGTGACAACTACTGGCCGTCTCCGCTGGTACGGCTGACGAGCATCGCCGAGGGCACCGAATCGCTCGAACTCGTCACGTCAGTGCTCATCTTGCCGCTGTACCATCCGTTGCACGTCGCCCAACGAGCGGCGATGGTGGACAATATCTCGAATGGTCGACTCACGCTCGGCGTGGGACTTGGTTACGTGGAAAAGGAGTTCGAGGCGTTCGGAGTTCCGATGTCCGATCGTGCCGGACGGATGATAGAGGGATTACAGTTCCTGGACGAGTTCCTCACCTCCGAGGAACCGATCTCCTTTTCGTGTCCGTTCTTCGAGGTCGAAGACTGGCAGCCACTCCCCCGGACCGTTCAAGAGCCTCGGCCTTCGTTGTGGGTCGGTGGCTGGGGCGACAAGCAGCTCGCTCGTTCGGTCTCGTTCAGCGATGCGTGGGTGCCCGGTGTGGTCGCGGACCTCGATGCGGTCGAGCAACGCAAGGACAAACAGCGCGAGCACATCGAATCGACCGATCAGGAGTGGTCCTCGATGGACCATCCCCTGATGCGTGAGGCCGTCATCGGTGAGACCGAAGCTGAGGTGATGGAACGAAAGGAGTATCTTCACCGCACCTACCGCGACGAGTACGGCGGTGAATTCTCTCACCCGCTGATGACTGCCGATTCCGTCGCGGACTTCTCCCAGCTCGCGGACGATCGATTCATCTACGGCACACCCGAGCAGATCATCGAGCAGATCGAGGCGATGCAAAACCGATTCTCGTTGAACCAGCTCGCGCTTCGCTTCCATCATTCCGGGATGCCGCCCGAACTGGTCGAAGACCAACTCCGGCTATTCGGTGAGGAGGTCATCCCCGCGTTCGACTGATCCGCGCTCTCCCATGCGAGCAGTGGCATTCTCAGCCGACCGTTCCTAGTGTGGGAACGATCGTACCGTAATCGCCCGGTATGAAGCTCCATACCCCTGATCTCCGGACGGAAACGACGATTCGGATGTGATTCCCGTTTGTCCGTAGCGAATCAGTCGGTATGCAGCTATAGCCCGGCTGTACCCCGCGCTTCACCCTGTGTAATAAAAAATTCCGTAAATATGAAGCGGACAATAGGCGGTGATCGTCAGATCGTTACAATAGTACGTCTGTAATCGTTCGGTAGATGGGAACCCGACTGCACCTGCCGGGATGTCCGACGGCGTATGCTTTTTCTAACTATACAATGGTATTTCTTATTGAGATAAATTTATTATACATGTCGTATATTACTATACTGGTGTCTATTAATGGCACATAACAGACGCACGTTTTTACGTGCGGTCGCGGTTGGGAGTATCGGAGCCACCGTTCTCGGTGGGACAGCCACGGCGACAGAGAACCGTGGGTATGAACCGTTCAGTCAGTCGTCCTTTCAGGGGGGAGACGGCTTTGCCACGATGGGACCGTGGCTTGAGGATGGTGTGGACGTGTACACGATCACCGAGCCGACGCGGGAGGCCGTCGAAGCGGCGTTCACGGCGAGCGGATCGCGAGTAGTCGTCTTCGAGACCAGTGGGACGATCGATCTTGGGGGGGAATCGTTGGCGATCACGGAAGACAACTGTTGGGTGGCGGGCCAGACCGCACCCTCGCCGGGCATCACGTTCATCAAAGGGATGGTGCAGATCGACGCCAACAACTGCGTCGTCCAACACGTTCGCTCGCGGATCGGGCCAGGCTCAGACGGAAATATTCAGGGTAACGACGCGATCAACACCCAAGACGACACCCAAAACAACGTCATCGATCACTGCACGGCCTCGTGGGGGGTCGACGAATGCATGTCTGTCGGCTACGATACTGACAGAACGACGTATTCGAACAACCTGATCTACGAGGGGTTGTATGATCCGTACGGAGACGGCTCCGACCACAATTACTGTACGCTGATCGGTGATGGAGCCGACCACGTCACCTTGCTCGGCAACGTGTGGGCGAAAGCCCGCAATCGGATTCCACGGCTCAAAAGCGACACACGGACCGTCGTCGTCAACAATTTCTGTTATTTCTTCGATGAGGCGTCTAACACTGACAGCTCGGCCGAAACGACGTGGGTCGGGAACAAATACACCGGTGTGACGGCTACAGGTGAATCGATCGTCGAAGGTAGTGGCACAGTGTACAGCGAAGACAACATCACGGCTGATCCGCCCATCGATTCGGATGTTTCGTTTGTCGAGGGCGAAACCACCGGCTCAAAACCACTCTGGCCAGACGGGTTGACTGCGCTTTCGTCCGATGCGGTCGAGAGCCACAACCTCGGAACCGCTGGCGCACGGCCAGCTGACCGAACCGCCAACGACCAGCGGATCGTTAGTGAGATCACTGACCGAGCGGGCAACGACCGCCTCGACTCGCCGTACGATTACTGGGTCGGTCACCCTGACGAGGTTGGCGGCTATCCCTCGCTTTCGGAAAACACCCACTCACTCTCGGTACCCGACAGCGGGCTTCGTGGGTGGCTCCAAGCATGGGCACAAGCGGTCGAAGATCCCAACGCCACCCCGCCCTAACCGATGGTTCCACATCATAGCATAACTGTCCGCTAATACCGGATAGGAGCAACGACCGATTCGACCGGTGTATCTGGGCACATCGTACAACGAACGTACGACGTCGTTCATCCGGTCATATCGGATTCAAGCCGTGCTCGGTACGTCATTTGCTATCCGAGCGCGGACCAGAGCGCGGCGACGGCGTACACCACAAGCGTAATGGCGATCATCGAGAATCCCCACAGACCGAGAAGCCCACTGATTTCCCCCGTCGTGACGAACGCACCGAGGGCGATCAGCACCGTGGCGATCCCGAGTATGGTCCACGACAGCGGCCGGCCCGGAATCGACGCTGTCAGTCCCGCGTGAGCGTCGCGTTCGTTTGTCTCACCCATCGATTGCTACCTCCGTGGGTGAACGCGTCTGTGTGGCGCTTTTGCGTCGTCTCTGTCCGTGTTTTTCAGTCATGCAAAGGTTCACTCTCCCAGTAGTCGTGGGTCTCATCGCTCCGAAAGCAGTGACTGTCGTGGTCGGGTCCGACCCCGTACGATTCGGGGTGTGACTCCCGGCACGCTGCCCGTGCTTTCGGACACCGCGTGTGGAACCGACAGCCGGATGGTGGATCTGTCGGATCGGGAACGTCGATCTCCCTGATGGGGATGTCCGCTTCGACGTCTTCATACAGTTCCGGTGTCGCCCACTTCAACACTTTCGTGTACGGATGCTGTGGATTTTCGAGGATCTCGTCGACCGGTCCCGCCTCGACGATCCGACCGAGATACATCACGGCGATCCGGCCGTCGGCTTGCTGTGCGATGTACCGGGCGTTCGAGAGATCGTGTGAGATGAACAGATACGACGTGTCGAACACGGACTGTAGTTCCAACATGATGTCCATCATCTCGACGCGCAACGATACGTCGAGTGCACTGATCGCCTCGTCGGCGAGGATGACGTCGGGATTCACCAGAAGCGATCTGACAAGCACGACGCGCTGTTGTTCGCCACCCGATAGCTGGTGGGGGTACCGGTTGACGAAGTCCTCGGCCGGCGACATCCCGACGTGTTCGAGCAGGGTGAGGATGCGCTCTTGGCGTTCCTCGTAGCTCAGCTCCGGCTGCCACCGCTTGAGCGGCAACATCAATGACGTGAGCACGCGCTGATTCGGGTTGAGCGCGCTGCCCGGGTCTTGATGGATGATCTGAAGCGAGCGGCGGATCTCCTCGAACGGCACTCGGACCTCTCCACGGCCTTCGCGGGCGTCCCAAATATCCTGTCCACGGTAGGACACCGAGCCACTGGTCGGACGCTGGGCCCCGATAGCGGTCTTTCCGAGTGTCGATTTCCCACAGCCGCTTTCCCCGATCAGTGCCACGACGTCGTTCTCCTCGATGTCGAGCGAGACGTCGTCGACGGCCCGAACGGGATCCTCGTCCGAGAAAGCATCGAGCAGTCCGTCATGGCTGTTGAACTCGACGGTCACATCCTCCATGGAAAGGAGTGGCTTACTCATCGACCCCACCCCGTGGTTTGTTCCGAATCGGAACGTTATCGGCGACGTCCCCATGGTAATGACAGGACGCTTCGTGTTCGGGTCCGACGGTCGTCAGTCCTGGTTCGACCGAGTGACATTTCTCTTCGTCCATCGGACAGCGCGGATGGTACGAGCAGCCCGAGATGTACTCCACCGGATCGGGCTTGTTCCCCTCGATCGTTCGTATCTCCCCGGGCGGCGTCGTGAGATCCGGCGTCGTCGATAGGAGCGCCCGCGTGTAGGGGTGGGCGCTGTGGTACAACAGCTGGTCGGTTTCGGCGACCTCCACGAAGTCGAAAGCGTACATCACTGCCATCCTGTCCGCGATCTTCGTCAATAGCGGTAAGTCGTGGGTGATGAACACCAGCGTGAGGTCGAACGTCGCTCGGATCTCTCGGAGGAGATCGATGATCGACCGCTGCATGAGCAAGTCCAGTGCCGCCGTCGGCTCGTCGAGCAGCAACACCTCCGGTTCGAGGAGGAGACTCAGCGCGATGAGCGTGCGCTGTTGCATCCCACCGGACAGCTCGTGTGGATGCGAATCCAACACCCGATCGGGATCCAGATACAACTGTTCGAGGATCTCCCTGCCTCGTTCCATACCTTCCGGAACGTCGTACCCGTGATCTTGAAGCGTCTCTCGGAAGTGTTCTCGTATCGACAACACGGGGTTGAACGAAGTCATCGCCCCTTGGAACACCATCGCGACCTGCTCCCAACGGAACCGTCGCAGCTCCTCGGGATCGAGGTCAAGCACCGAGACCGGATCGCCGGTTTCGGGGTAGTACGTCACCTCTCCGGACACTGTTCCGGGTTCGGGAATCGCATCGAGCAACGACAGCGCAACCATCGATTTGCCGCTGCCGCTTTCCCCGACGATTCCCAGCGTCTCTTCTCGATACACGTCGAAATCGACGCTTCTGACGACGTTCGATTCTCCGCGCTCGACGCCAAACGTCACGTCGAGATCACGGATCTCGATGGCGACGTCGTCGGTCATCGTCGCCCCTCCTGTTCAGTGTTCATCCCGTCACCTCTTCTTCGTCGATCGTCTCCGCGTGGCGTGCCTGGAGTCGCACGTTGAAGATAGCGTCCATCGCTTGTGAAAGCAGAACGAACGCGAACGACATCAATATGATGGTAATCATCGGAAACACGAGCCACGGAAGCAGCTCTGACCTGGTCAGTGCGTTTTCCTGATAGGCGAGATTCATGAGCACACCCCAGTTGTACGTCGTGAACGGGAGAATGCCCAGAAAGTACAGCGACACCGACTCGAAGATGACGCGTCGGGACGTCAGTGACGCGTTGACGAGGATAAACGGCATGAGTTGGCCAGCCACGTCCCGGCGGAGTATCGACGGCGTCGGGAGTCCCATGATCTGTGACGCCTCGACGTAGCTCTCTTCGCGGATACTGAGCACTTGCGATCGGACCGTCCGGGCGAGACCGGGCCACATGTCGACGCCGAGGAAGACGCCGACGACGTAGGGATTCGTCGGTTGAAAGATCGCCGTGATAACGATGATGAGCGGTAACCCCGGAATCGTGATGATGATGTCCGCCAGCATCATGAGCACCGCATCGATCGCGGTTCCTCGCATGAACCCCGAAAGCAGACCGACGACTGCCGCCACGCCGACGGCGACGACGGCCCCTGCGAAGATCATCCTGAACATGTCCGGCGTCGCGTAGATGATCTGATCGAGGATCGATCGTCCGTAGAGGTCAGTCCCCAAGGGATACGCCAGCTCCTGAAACGGTCCTTGCAGTTTAGGGTAGTCGCCCGATGACGGTTTCGTGGCCAGCCAGACGCCGACCGTCCCCATGAGACCGTACAACAGGAGGATCGTCCCTGCCACGACAGCGCGCCAGTCGTGGAGAGCGATCCGGAGCGGGGCGAGCACCGTCAGATCAAGCGTTCGTTTCAGTCGCGCCGACCGAGACGGTGGCTCCCGCTCGGTGTCGTCGTCGAACAGTTCTTCGAAATCGAGTTCGTCAGTCTCAGTCATTCGAGTCACCCGTCGAGATGCGTGGGTCGATGTAACCGTAGGTGAGATCGGCGATGTAGATGGCGAGCAGCGTGATCGTCGTGAACACGAGCAGCGTCCCCATCAACACGGGGTAATCGTGTAAGAGCACAGCGTCGTACAGCAGCTTGCCCATCCCGTTGTACGCGAAGATCTCTTCGACGACGACCGTGCTCGACAGCACACCGGCGATCCCGATCATGAACTGGGTGTACAACGGTAGGACCGAGTTCCGTCCGACGTACTGCATCGCGACGCGAGAGCGCCGCAGTCCGCGAAGCTCCGCGACTCGAACGTAGTCGTCGCCGAGCACTCGGATCGCGTTGCCCCGCATGGTGAGCGCACCCCCCGTCGCAAGAATTCCCATCGATACTACCGGAAGCGTGGCGTGCCAGACGACGCTTCCCATGAACTCCAGCGTAAAGCCGGGATCGACGAACGTCCCATACCGACCGTCGATCGGAAAAAGGGAGTATTCGATGCCCAACACGTACACGAGGACGATCGCAAAGATGTAGTATGGGACCGAATTGAGGAAGATCACGCCGATCGAAGAAACCGAATCGAACAGCGAACGTTCCTTGTAGGCCATCGCTGCGCCGAGAAACAGACTCACCGTATAGCCCAGCGCGAGCGCGTACACGCCGATGAACATGGTCCAGGGAACGCTCTGGAGTATCAGGTCCAACACCGGTTCGCCCTGGTAGATCGAGGTTCCCATGTCCCCCTGGACGATCAGTGAGTGGAGATAGTCGTAGTACTGGACGTGAAGCGGTTTGTCCGGGTTGACGTTGGCGTAATGTTCGACCATCTGATTGAGGAGATTGAGATCCACGGATCCCCCAACCTGTCCTGACTCGGCGAGGATCATCGCGCGCATCGCCTCGGCCGGTCCACCCGGCATCGATTGGTACAGTACGAACGTGAACGTCACCGTCACGAAGAACGTGAGGATCATCTGGCCCGTACGTTTTAAAACGTATCGTGGATGCATGGCTATTACTTGGCGCGGTCGATCCAACAGTGCATGAGTGCAGTTTCACCGGGTCGATCCATATCGAGTTTGACGTTCTCTTCGTCCCCCGAGGGAAAATCATACGCCTTGACGTCGCCCCACGAACCGTTGCGTTCCTCGATCCACGTCAAGTTGGGCAGATCGAAGTTAAACCACTGGACGAGCGTCCGGGTTATCTCTTTGACTTCTTTCTGGGAGCTCGCTACCGGGAGATCAGTCATGAGCTGAGCCGGCTCGATAGTGACGCTATCGCCGTCGGTCGTCTCGGCACCCACCTCCGAAGGAATTTCGAGTTCGAAGGGGATACCGGTCACCCCCGTTTCCGAGTCACTGTTCGGATCACCGACCTCAACACCGTAGAAGTCGTTCGAGAAGTACGACGTCGGATGCCACAGGGCGGCCGCGACGTGCCAGATCCACCACATATCGTGGTCGTACTGCTCCAATCTCTGGTAGTAGTCAGTCGATCCGACGGTCGTCACGTCCATTCCGAAGCCGAACGATTCGAGTTGATCGCTGACTACGACGCCTGTCGACGACTGGAACTGACCGTCGTTGGTCAGGAAGGTGAACTCGACGGGATTGCCGTTCTCGTCGAGCACCGTCCCGTTTTCGCGGGTGTACCCGGCCTTTTCTAGTTGCTCCACAGCGCCCGCCTCGTCGGCTTCGATGGGATACTCGATCAACTGGTCGACCCATCCCTTGCCGAGATACTTCTCATGGATCGACGACCGGATGCCAGTCTGTAACGCCGGAGGCTTGCCCACGAGTCCAGCCTCTACTGCGGCATCAACCATCGGATGTAGATCCAGCGCGTGGGTGATCGCCCGTCGAACCGGACGCTTGGCCAGATGCTCGTTCTCCCAATTGAACGTTATTTTTTGCATTCTGAACCAGTCTATCTCCTTCCAGTTCTGGAGGTTGTCCGGGTAGTCGTCCCGGTCGACCTCACCGATCAGCCCTTCCGGATACATGTCGAGTTCGTTGTTGACTTCCATGGCGCGGATGTTCTCCGTCGCCAGTTCCGAGACGAGACGCACTTGTTTGACGTTCGTTTGCTCTGCGAGCGGATGATCCTCATACAGCTCAAAAGCAGTGTCGTTGTCGCTCCAATCGACCACCTTGTACGGACCGTTCCCGAGCCCCTCCTCGGAGAGCTGGTCGATCGGGATCTGCATGTTCCGGAGATCGTCGAGGACACCGTCGCGTTCCTTTTGGGTCGTGGCGTCTTGAAGTCGTTCGAGGTATTCCTTGTAGATCCAACGCGGGGTGGTCAGCTTCCCGAAGGTCTGATCCGTGAGATCCGCCCGCATCAGATCCGAGGAGACGTTTCCTTTGAACGTCCGTTCGATCGTGTAGTCGTCGACCAGAACGTTATCCTTGATGTGCGACGCTTCGGGATCTTGTAACCGTCTGATCTCTAGATACGTCCAGTAGTCCTCGGCCGTGAGATCATCACCGCTCCACCACGAGTAGTCTTCGGGGAACTCGATCACGAGCGTGTTCCCGTCTGTCGAAAGCGAGGTGGGTAGATCCGGCCAGACGTTTCCCGTGATGTCCCCTTTGGCGATGTAATGATGAGTTTGGTCTTGGAGACTGTGGGCGAAGTTCGACTGTCTGAAGATGTTGAATTGCACCTCAGTCGGTGACCGACCGAAGGCGTACACGAACGCCTCGCTATCGCTTCCGCTGCCACCCAGACAGCCCGCAATCCCCGCGATCCCGACTGCGCCCGCCGCAGCCATGAACTCTCTTCGATGAAGCCTCTCTCCGCCCCCTGCGTTCCGGTGTTGGAATGTCATAGACTATCGTCCATCAATGCTCATGTTGATGCCACCATAAATCCTTTCATTGAACACATCTCTCCCAATCTCGATCGAGAGATCGAAAAGTTTGCAACCACGGCGATGAACACAGGGGTATGGACCGCGACCGGGCAGTTACGGCGCTCTGTCGATCCGCACGCGGATTACAGTTCGTGTTAGTCGTTTCTCTCGTTTCGATCGCTGTGTTGCTCGCCTCGCTCCGCGTCGTGGATCCCGGCTCGGCGACGTACGTCATTACGATGGTCCAACTGATTACGTTCGTGGGGCTGTTCGCTATCACGGGAGCCGCGTTAACGATCTGTGTCCGCTGGAGCTAGACCGCCGTTCGGTGGCTAGCTTTTTGTGGTTTCGTCGTGAGCTTCACCCCGATGGGAACCGATCGACAGCAAGGTCCCGATGCTGGCCGTGTGCTGGCTCCGGAACGGGAGACCTACCGCGATCCACGAACGAACGCCCGTGTAACGCGACTGACCAGCGATCCCGAGGCCGACAGTCGCCACCTCTATTTCACCGAAAACGGCTGGTACGACGACCAGCTCCTCGTTCGTTCGAATCGGGACGGAAACGACGATCTGTACGCCGTCGATCTCGACGACGGAACGATCACGCAGCTGACCGACCTGCCAAGAGCTATCAGCGGCGTCACGAGAGTCGATCGAACGGAGACGGCCGTGTTCTGGCACGACAACAGCCTCTTCGCGCTCGATCTCGGATCGCTCGCGGTGACCGCGCTGTACGACTGTCCAGCGGGATATGAAGGGAGCATCGCGGCCGCACGGCCGACGGGGAGCGTGTAGTGGTGGCGATTTCGGAGCTCGTCGACGTCGATCACGGAGACGATCGAGAAGCGTGGATCGCTGCCCGGAGTGCTGCCGAGCCACACTCACAGGTGCTTTCGATCCCGCTGTCCGGCGGCGATACGACCGTCCACGTCGACGCGAACCGCTGGCTCGGCCACGTCAATGCCTCACCGACCAAACCGGAGCTGGTCACCTACTGCGAGGAAGGGCTGTGGGAGGACGTTGATCGGATCTGGGGGCTGGATCTGGCGACGAACGAAACGTGGCAGATCCGACCGACCGGACCGGAGGAAGCTGTCGGTCACGAATACTGGCTGGCCGACGGCGAGCACGTCGGGTATCACGGCTGGCGCGGGACGCGCGAGAATCCCGACGCGTTTTTCGGTCAAGTTCGGTACGATGGGACGGACGTCCGGGAGAATCCTGCGCCCGACATTTACACCCACTTTCACAGCAACAGCCGAGAACTCGTCGTCGGCGACGGAACGTACCGTGGTGCGCCATACGATCTGCTCTGGGAGTGGAATCCGAACGCCGCTGCGTACGAGACGCCGCGAAAGCTCGCTACCCACGGCTGGAGCGGCGACGACGACGTCCATCCTCACTCCCGTCTGGATCCTACTGACGAGCGGGTAGTGTTCGACAGCTCCCGCAGCGGAACTAGCGACGTGTATCTCGTCGCGGTTCCCGACGATCTCACGGAACTGCCGGCTTTCGAGGCATAACCCGTTCTCTCGGCGTGCTTATGTCTGCTTGCTGACTGCGAGTCCGCCGATCAGATCTCGGTCGGCCACGGCGAGATCGAACGGTTCGAGCGTCGCGTTCCCGACGGCCCATTCGCTGTCGGTTTCGATGTCGACGTGATCGCTCGTGAAGTTCAGCACCCACGTGTGGCCATCGCGCACGGCAGCGCGGACACCGTCGGGCATCCGGGTCGTGTGATCGATTCCGCTGCGCGTGAGCAGCGACGCCACCAGTTCGTCCGCAAGATCCTGTCCGGGCCAGACGCCACAGTAGACGACGTGTCCGTCGCCGACGGCGTTGCGAACGCTCGCCGTGGAGCCCTCGCGTTCGCTGCCGGCGTACTCCACGACTGGATCGGCAGTGTCGGTCTCGATCCGTTCGGCCCACGTCCGAACGGCGTGTTCGGTTCCGTCGTCGTCGACCACGGTTCGTTCGAACTGGTCGGGGACCGTCTCGTAGCGTTCGACCGTCGCGCCGACGAGTGCTGTCAGGGGTCCCGGGGGGGCCACTGGCCGGAGATTGTTCCCCTCGTCTTTGACGCCCGTTCGGGGACCGAGGAGCAACTCCCCACCCCCAGCGACGTACTCGGTCAGGTGGTCGGCAAGATCCTCGGTTGCGATGTGAAGCGTCGGTGCGACGACAGCGCCGTATCCCGAAAGCTCCGCGGTTGGATGAACGACGTCGACTTGTACCCCCCGTGCCCGAAGCGCCCGGTAGAACGATTGGACGAGCGCCCAGTAGTCGAAGTCAGGCGCGTGGGGCTGCTCGGAGAGCGCCCACACGTTCTCATAATCGTGTAACAGCGCGACTGGCGCGTCGACGTTCCCGACATCGAACAGCTCCTCGGCAGCCCGGGCGGCATCGTGATATCCGCGGTCGGGCGACCCATCGCGCCGTCGGAGTCCGGCGTGGTACTGCTCTTGGCCTTCGAGACACCGCCGCCACCGGAAGTAGACGACGGTGTCGGCACCGTGAGCGACGGCATGGTGTGCCCACAGCCGCATCGCGCCCTCCGCGGGTTGGGCGGAGTGTGGTGGCCAGTTGATGTCTCCCGGCTGTTGTTCCATCACCCAGAACGGTCGTCCCAGAACGCCCCGGTGCAGATCGTGGTTGAACGAGATCAGATCCGGATCGCCGGCCTTGAGCTGATCCGGCGGGGTTTGCCCCTCGGTCGCCTGGACGTGTCCGGTGGGGTAGGAGTCCCACGAGAGCAGATCGAGATCATCGGCGATGTCGTACAGATCGATCGCCGGAAACCGATCCATGAAATTGTGCGTGACGAACCAGTCGTCGTACTCACGGAGCAGTTCCGCTTGTAGTCGGTTGTACGCGACGATGCTGTCCGAACAAAACCGGCGGTAGTCGAGCACCATCGATGGGTGGTCCTGTGCCGGCGTCGGAGCGGGCACCGACGCTTGCTCGATGCTGTCGTACTGTTGGCTCCAGAACGTCGTTCCCCACGCGTCGTTGAGCCCTTCGGCGTCGCCGTAGCGCTCTGCTAGCCAGTCACGGAACGCCGCGGTGCAGTCCCCACAGTAACAGCGAGCGGTATCATGACAGCCGTATTCGTTGTCGGTCTGCCAGCCCACGACGTGGGGAACGTCGGCGTATCGACTCGCCATTTCGCGGACGACGCGCTCGGTTTCCGAGCGGTATCTCGGAGAGTTGACGCAGTACTCTCGACGGCTTCCGACCTCTCTGACCGTTCCGTCGCGGTCTGACTGTCGAATTTCGGGATGCTCTTCGAGGAGCCACCGAGGCGGTCCTGCAGTCGGCGTACAGAGGACGACGTTCATCCCGTGGTCGCCGACGAGTGCAACGATCTCGTCCAGCCACTCGAAATCGAACGCGTTGCGCTCGGGTTCGAGTCGTCCCCACGAAAACTCGGCCAGCCGGACGTATTCGAACCCCGCATCGGCCATCTCCTGAACGTCCGTCTCCCATCGCTCCCGGGACCAATGTTCCGGATAGTAACACACACCGATCGACATGGCTTCGTGTTCGCTGCGGGAACAATAAGCGTTGTCGTAGTGTGGTCATCGATTCGCACCAACGGAGAACGGTTTTATCGCCCCCCATCCAACGAGACACCGATGAGCGATCGAGACCGGCCGATCGACCTCAGAACGGAGTACGCACAGGATCCGATCGGCATCGACGAACCGACCCCGACTCTCCGGTGGCGTGTGGCAACCGATCGGCGGGATGCTCGCCAGTCGGCTGTTCGCGTCCTCGTCGCGTCCGCTCCCGACCGGCTCACCCCCAGAGCAGCAGACGTCTGGGATTCGGGCAAACGACGCTCGGAGCGCCCCGCCATCGAGTACGACGGTCCACCGCTTGCCGCTGGCTGCCGGTACTACTGGATCGTCCGGGTGTGGGATGAAGCCGATCGACCCAGCGAGTGGAGCCAGCCAGCAACGTGGGAGATGGGACTCTCTGCGGAGGACTGGGAGGCGTCATGGATACGACGGGCTGGAACTGACCAGAGCAGCCCGTTTTCCTGTTTCAGGCGGTCGGTCGCGGTAACTGGTGTGGTTGAGCGTGCCCGGGTGTACGTCTCTGCCAGTCACCAGTATGTGCTGTCGATCAACGGCGACTCGGTCGACCGGGGACAGGCGTTCGCATATCCCGATTTTCAATACTACAAAGCCCTCGACGTGACGGAGCATCTCGGTTCCGGTGAAAACGTTTTGGGAATCGTACACGCCTATCACGGCGCGGGACAGGGCCGGCCCGCAAGCGAGCCGGGGCTGCTCCTTCAGCTTCGCATCGACTTCGAGGACGGACGATCGACGACCGTGGTGACCGATGACAGCTGGGAAACGACCGCTGGGCCGTGGGTCGACGCGCCGCTTCGCAATGAGGAGATCGCCGAGCCGGTCGAAATCATCGATGGACGACAGCTCTCGCCCGGCTGGGACGAACCGGGCTATGACGTCGACTGGGAGTCGGTCGAGGTCGTCGGTGACCACCCGACCGACCCGTGGGAGCGGCTGGTGGCCCAACGCCGCGAGGTCACCCACGAGACGGTCCATCCTGAATCGGTCGACCGGCTCGATTCCGGATCGATCGTGTTCGACTTTGGACGCGTGTACCCCGGTCGGCCGGTCGTTCGCTTCGACGCGGGAACGGACGGCCACCGCGTCGAGTTGCGCGCCGGCTATCACCGTGACGGCGCAGTGTCCGACACCGACGGCACTCAGGCGACGGATATGCGGTACGCCTACGTTCAGCGCGGTGGTGTACAGGAGTTCCGCCCGTTCAACTACCTTGGCTTTCGTTATCTACAGATCGATGACCCGGGCGAATCGCTTTCTCGTGAGCAGGTGTCGATCGCGGTCTCGCACAACGCGGTTCCGGATCGGCACGCGGCGGCGTTCGACTCCTCGAACCCAGTGCTCGACGACGTGGTCGAGTTAGCCCGCCGTTCCGCGCTGTACGGCTGTCAGGAAGGGTTCGTCGACACCCCGACCCGCGAGAAAGGACAGTTCTTGATGGATGCGTTCAATATCTCTCGGGTGACGACGCTCGCGTTCGGCGAACGACGGCTGAGCCGAGGCGCTATTCGGGAGTTCGTTCGGTCCCACTACCGATATTGGGCAGCGACCGGCCGGCTTAACGCCGTGTATCCGAACGGCGACGGTAAACGGGACATTCCGGAGTTCACCGAGGCGTTCCCGGAGTGGGTGTGGCGCTACTACCAAGTCACCGACGACCGCCGCGTGCTCGAAACGGCCTACCCCGTTGTCCGCGCAGTCGCCGACTACGTCGTCCGACACATCGATCCCGACACCGGATTGGTGATGACTCTCAGCGGTGGTGAGGGTGGGCCGTACGAGGCGGGTATCGTGGACTGGCCGCCCGAGATGCGGTACGGCTACGACCGCGATTGGCCCGCGTTGACGACGGTCAATCTCTTCGGTGTGAATGCTCTGGCGCGGGCGAGAGACATCGCCGTTGCGCTAGACCGCCCCCGTTCCGAACGAGCGTACTTCCAAGATCGCCGCCGACAACTGGAGATGGCCGTCGTCGAGCACCTCCATGACGGCGAGCTGTTCGTTGATGGCTGTGACGCCCACGCGTCCAGCGACCACGCCTCCCAGCACGCCAACGCGCTCGCGCTTGCGACCGGCACTGTTCCCGCGTCGTCGATCGAGACCGTGACCGATCACGTCGTCAACTCGGGAATGCAGATGGGACCGATGATGGTGCCGTGGCTGCTCGAAGCGCTTCAGACCAGCCACCGACCAGCAGCGTTCGTTGAGTTGCTCACCGATTCCACGGCAGACGGCTGGGCCAACATCCTCGAACAGGGCGGGACGTTCACGTGGGAATCGTGGCACTGTGGTGTCGACGCACTTTCCGAGCAGGCCCGTCGAAACCGGAGTGAATCGCACGCGATGGGTGCAACGGTGCTCACCTACGTTTTCCGCGTGTTACTCGGTGTTCGATTCGAGGCCCACGCCGATCGACAGCTCCGCATCCGTCCGCCCGACGCCGGACTCGACGCCGCTTCCGGCCACGTTCCGACCGAATGCGGTGCCGTCCGTGTCTCCTGGGAACGAGATCACGGGATCGATCTCACCGTGACGATCCCGTGGAACACCACTGCGACCGTCGTGGTTCCATCCCGGTCGGACCGCATCGTCATTGATGACACGACCGTCGCTGTCGACCAGCCGAGCACACCAGACTTATCCGGTATCGATGCCGTCCGTGACACTGGTGACGCCGTCGCGGTCGACGTTACTACTGGCACCTACCGAATCATCACTGACTGACCGTCGTGTGTCCGGTATCGCCGGCGTCGTACTACGACCCCGTAGCGTACTCATAGCACGTTTCGGGTCTCAAACTGCCCGCTCGAAACAGCCGATTTTATCCGCCCATACCGGATAAACGATCTAGCTGTTCCGTTCATGAGCCGTCGATCGCCACAGCCGTGTCGCTATCAACAGAACGTGTTGCCGGTGACTTCGGTGGTGGTGGCGTACGTTTCGATGGCGGCCGTGGCGTTGTCACAGAAGTTGTTGTTCAGGATCCTGTTCTCTTCGGTGTCCGGTCCAGTTTCGTAGACGCCGTAGTCGTTGTTGTCGATCTGGAGATTTCGGACCGTGACGTCGCGCGTGTGGGGATGGGCATCGGAACTGCGCGAGTCGATGCGGATCCCTTCGCCCACGTTGCCCGTGATGGTGCCGCCGTCGACGGTCGTGTTCTGCGTGTCTTGAATGAGTGCGCCCGATTCACAGCCCTCGATGTAGACGTTCGAGACGGTGATGCCGTGGCTGCCTGAAACGGTGAACAGCCCACGGCCACAATCGATGGCCCGTAACTCTCCGAGAGAGACGTTCGGACCGCAGTCGTTGGCACACCGGAAGCCGGCGTACCCGCCCCCCTGATCCGCACGCGTGGCGTTTACGGTTCCTACGGTCGCGTCGGTCGTGTCGTTCAACAGCAGTCCACAGCCCCCCGTATCGACCGTCTCCACGGTGCCGATATCGACGCCGTCAACGCCGTACGTCTCGACCGCGTGATGAGCAGCACCCTCGATCGATGCGTATTCGAGACTGAACTGCCGTGTCCGTCCGGACCCACCGCTGTCGTCGACGCGGATCCCCAGACCGATGTCGGTCGTCTCATGCAGCGACATTTCGATGGTGCCAAGCGCCACGTCCGAACAGCTCTTGATCCAGAGCCCATACCGGGGATTGCCCTCGACGCGGAGGTTCTGGATTTCGACCGAGTGGACGTTTTCGGCCTCGAACGGAACGACGAGATCCTCGCCCGTGTCATCGACGAAGATCGTGCCGCTGTGATCGATGACCGTGTAGCTGTCGAGCCTGACGGACTTGAGCGACTCCGTGGCGGTGAACGTTCCGGAGTTTTTGATGAGTACCTTCTCCTTCGTCGTCCGTCCATCGGTGAGACTGTCGACTGCGGCCTGGATCGCGTCCCGGTAGCTTCCCCCCGAATACACCGTCCCGCCGTTCGTAGCGTACCACGTACTACCCGTTTGGTACACTTCGGCGTCGTGACTGCTCGCACTCGCCGTCCCAACGATCCCGGCGAGGAGTCCGGCCCCCCCGAGTAGAACGCGCCGACGCGTAACCGGGGTGGCGGCTGTGTGATCGGTCTCGATACTGGATGGTACGTCATCTCCCACCATACTACATCTATATATTTTATACATTATAAAATTAATTAAATATTTTCGATAATAAATTCAGGGACTATCCGCGGTTGGCTCCATAGGGGTGTCAGCGAACGGCTTCGAGTGTATCGGCGAGGTTTTCGCTCATCCGGATCATCGCGTTGTCGCCCGGGTGGACGAGGTCGGTCGTGAGTCCACCGATGTCGGGTAAGATCTCCGGTCCCTCGAACAGGGAGACGTTGTCGATGTCGGCAACAGTGTCTCTGAGCGCCTGCCGGAACTGTTCACAGCGTTCTCCGTCGACACTCATACGAACGTCCCGTGCGTTCGGATAGATGGTGATACACGCGATCGTCGCATCGGGGTTGGCAGCAGCGATCCTGTCGATCATGTAGGTCGTGCGTTCGCGGAACTCCTCAACCGAAAACCGATCGACCATGTTGACCGACAGCGCGAGCGTCGCTATGTCCCAGTCGTCGCGGGCAGCGATGTGGTCGGCCATCGCTCGATCGCAGTACGCCGTGCCACAGGAGCCGAGATTGATCGGGTCCACACCGAGGCGGCGGGCAGTCTGGTTGACGTAGGTGAGGTGCTCGGCCACCGCGGCTTCTCCCTCCGTGATGGAGGTTCCGTACGCCAGATACCTCTGATCGGGAAGCTCCGCCTCGGTGGGTGGCCGCCTGTCTCCCTCGACACCGTGATAGCAGACGTGGGCTCCCCGGTGTTCGCCGGGGAGTACGAGCCGGCAGACGTGGGGATCGTACGCGAGCGGTTCCCGTTTTTCGGGACGGATGTCCGTGAGCGGTTCCGGAATGGACAGCTCGATGGTCGTCGGTTCGGGTCCGATCACGAACGTCTCAGTGCTCTGGATCGATCCCCAAAACACGCGCACGATGCTCTCCGTGGCGCGGTCGGTTGGGTTCGTCGAGAGCGTTACCGAGACAGAGTCGTCGGGCACGAACCGAAGTTCGACGCCCGCGGGATGAACCATCCTCGTCTGTGCTCCTTCGTTCAACGCCGTTCGAACGCGTTCGGGAACGCGCTGGAGGACCACTCCCTCTTCGACCGCCCGGCACTCGCCTACGTTGTGAAACTCGAGTCTGTCGCGTCGCATACCAGCAGGGCGTGCGCTCCTCTTAAATATTTATCGTACGTAGCGGTTTTCGAACGAACTCCCAAACCCCTTTATAGCTGGTGACCGCACCCCAGTGTACAGCGGTTCATGGAGTTGCTCGTGTATGAAACAGATCGTTCAAACCGGTCCAGAAACCGTAGAGGTACAGCAAGGAAACCGTCCATCGCCCGATCCAAACGAGGTGTTGGTCCGTGTTCACACAGCTGGACTGTGTGGCAGTGACGCCCACGCTTACAGATACGACGGAGGGTACGAATGGATTCCCATTCCGCGGATCATGGGTCATGAATACTCCGGAGAAGTCGTCGCGGTCGGAGATGGGGTGACGAGCGTTTCGACCGGCCAGCGTGTCGTCGAGGAACCGATCCACCACTGTGGCGATTGCTTCCAGTGTGACAACGGTCAAGAAAACGTCTGTCAGAACTTCTCAATCACTGGAATGCACCGGGATGGGGCGTACGCGGAGTACACGGTCGTCGAACCCCAACACCTGCATTCGATTCCCGACGGTGTCGACCTCGGTACAGCGGCGATCACGGAGCCGACCAGTATTGCCGCTCGAGCGGTGTTCGATCGGTCGAGTGTGACGCCCGGCGATACGGTGCTCGTCGAGGGACCCGGTCCCATCGGCTCGCTAATCGCGTGTATCGCCGACTCGATGGGTGCGAACGTGCTCGTCTCCGGTCTCGGGCAGGACACCACGGACCGGCTGCCTCGGTTGGCCTCGATCGATATCGATACGGTCGACGTGGAATCGGAGTCGCTCGAAGAACTGGTCGACGAACGAACCGATGGACTCGGGTTCGATGTCGTCTTCGATACCACCGGCCACCGGAGCGGTATCGAAACAGCTGTCGACGTCACCCGGAAAGGCGGACAGGTCGTCGTCGTCGGGCTGCCCGGCGACCCCAGCTCCCTGTTTATGACGCCCATCGTTCGGAGTGAAATCGAGGTGAACACGTCCTACGGATCGACGTGGACGAACTTCGAACAGGCGCTCCGACTGATGGAAAACGGCGCGATCGATCCAGACAACGTCGTCGATACGTCCTTCTCGGTGTCCGAACCGGCGGCTGCCTTCGAGGCGTTCCTCGATTCGAAAACCATCAAACCTCTATTCAACTTCGACGAGGCGTAATCGTCCCCCATTACCGGATCGTTCCGGTTCCGTTCGTATCGCTTACTACTGCGCTACTGATTACTCACCGCCTCCTTTCAGATCTCGCTCTGCTCACAGCGTCCGATACCACCGGACGTTTTCCGCAGCTCCCATGTCACAACTGATCGGCAGTTACATCCGTACGCGTGTAACGGCATACGGATCGTAGTTGATGCCAGTGCTGGCGTCGGATTTTGATGGTGACTGTATCCGGCATCACCGGCTACGAAATCGTCGGCTTCATCTGTTCGACCGACAAAAGGTTTTTAACAATTCACTTTCAACGGAGGTTGGAGGCGTTGACAGCAATGAATGACAGAGAGACGGATGCAGAACAAGCGTTCGGGAGTCGCCTTAATCGGCGTTCGTTCGTCAGCCTATCGGGAGTGGTGTTAGCTACAAGTTTTCTCGGAACGAGCGGCGCTGCGACTGGGCCACGAAATGAAGATTCACTCCGGCAGATGGAGTCGCTCGATCGGGGGATGGTGGCGGTGCCAACGGATGAAGGTGTGTTGGTCCGCTGGCGGCTCCTCGGAACGGATCCCGATCGGATCGGGTTTCACCTGTTTCGCGATGGGACGAAGGTAAACCGTGCGCCGATCCGCGATCGCACGAACTATCTCGATCCCGATGGAACGACGTCCTCGACGTACTCGTTGCGTCCCATCGGCGTCGATGAGTCCACCCACACGACGACCGTCTGGGATCGGAGCTACCGGGAGATCCCGCTGAACAAGCCGTCTGAAACGGTCGGCCACAACGGGGAAACGGTGACCTACAGCGCCAACGACGCCAGCGTGGGCGATCTCACCGGCGATGGAAGCTACGACATCGTGCTCAAATGGACGCCGTCGAACGCCAAGGACAACGCTCACGAGGGACACACCGAGAACGTGTATCTCGATGGCTACCAGCTCGACGGCACGTTCATGTGGCGGATCGATCTCGGGCGGAACATCCGCGCAGGAGCGCATTACACGCCGTATCTCGTCTACGATTTCGATGGCGACGGCGTCGCGGAGATCGCTGTACGAACGTCGGATGCCGCTGTTGACGGCACTGGCACGGTCATCGGTGATCCGGATGCCGACTACCGCAACGAGACGGGACGGATCCTAACGGGACCAGAGTATCTCACCGTGTTCGATGGGGAGACGGGAGCCGAACGCGCGACCGTCGACTACCGACCGGCGCGAGGCAACGTTTCGGACTGGGGTGACAGCTACGGCAACCGTGTCGATCGGTTCCTCGCGGGTGTCGCGTATCTGGACGGCGAGCGGCCGAGTATCCTCATGACCCGTGGATACTACGAAAAAACCATGTTGGCGGCGTTCGACTTCCGGGATGGTGAACTCACCGAGCGATGGGTGTTCGACAGCGATGATCCCGGCAACGGCGCGTACGCCGGACAAGGCAATCACCAGCTCAGCGTCGCGGACGTCGATGACGACGGGCACGATGAGATCGTTTACGGTGCGATGGTCGTCGATCACGACGGCACGGGGCTGTACTCGACCGGCTGGGGCCACGGCGATGCGCTCCACGTCGGTGATTTCGATCCCGACCGCCCGGGACTGGAGGTTTTTCAGGTTCACGAACCGACGACCGCACCGTACGGTGCGTCGTTCCGGGACGCCGAAACCGGCGAGCTGATCTGGGGACAACACACCGGCGAAGACACGGGCCGAGGGATGATCGCCGACATCGATCCGACCCACCGGGGAGCCGAAGCGTGGGGATGGGGTGTCGACACGCACACCGTTGATGGAACGTCGATCGCCGATCCCGTCCCATCAGCCAACTTCGGCATCTGGTGGACGGGCGATCTCCAGCGGGAACTCCTCGATCACGACTGGGACGACGACGCCGAAATCGGGGTCGGCAAGATCGACCGGTGGAACCACGAGACGGAAGAACTGGAGACTCTACTCACCTTCGAGGGGACGTATTCGAATAATTATACGAAGGGAACTCCGTGTCTGTCGGCCGACATTCTCGGGGATTGGCGCGAGGAGGTGCTCTGGCGGACCGAAGACAGCAGTGCGCTTCGGATCTATGCGACGACACACCCGACCGAACACAGGATACCCACTCTGATGCACGATTCTCAGTATCGGACGAGCGTGGCATGGCAGAACGCAGGGTATAACCAACCACCGCATCCGAGTTTCTACATCGGAACCGGCATGGACGACCTGCCGACGTTGAACATCGAACCAGCCCACGACGAGGATCCAAAGCGGTAGTACGGAGTACTCCGCCTCGTTCCCTCACGGGGAACCATTAGCCCCGAGCCAACGATGCCCTCGGACGAAAACTATTTGCTCGTTTGCATACATTGTCGATTATGGAACGGATTACCCTCGGTATTATCGGGTGTGGAACGATCAGCGACGTGTATTTCGAGACCGCAACTGAGTTCGACTGTCTCGAAGTCGTGGCTTGTGCCGATTTGGCGACCGAACGGGCCGAAGCAAAGGCGGATCAGTATGGGTGTCGCGTTCTCCCGACCGATGCGTTGCTCGCCGACCCGGAGGTCGATGTCGCGGTAGTCCTGACGCCGCCCTCGACGCACGGGGATCTCCTCATACGAGCGCTGGAAAACGATACGCACGCGTACACTGAGAAGCCGTTGGCGACCTCGATGACCCAAGGGAGGGAGATCGTCCGGACGGCGCGGGAAAAGGACCTCCTCGTTGGGAGTGCTCCCGACACCGTCCTCGGAAGCGGGCTACAGACGTGTCGGGACGTGCTCGAAGCGGGCCGGATCGGTGATCCGGTCGGTGCTGTCGCATCCTGGGCGACCTCCGGTCACGAACACTGGCATCCAGATCCGGACTTCTACTACCAAGAGGGTGGTGGTCCGCTGTTCGATATGGGACCGTACTACCTCACGGCGCTCGTCGCGCTCCTCGGTCCTGCGCGTGCAGTCGCAGGCACCACGACCAAAGCGACTGACGAACGGACGATCACCAGCGAGCCCCGATGGGGGGAAACGATCGACGTGACGGTACCGACCCACGAGACCGGAACGGTCACGTTCGAAAACGGGACCGTCGGAACGGTGATGATGAGTTTCGACGTCTGGGAAACGTCGGTGACGGGCTTTGAGATCTACGGGACGGAGGGTACTCTTCAACTCACCAATCCCAACCGGTTCGATGGTACGCCTCGCGTCCGTGTTCAGGGCGTAGACGAGGTACAGGAGATCTCGGTGACCCGCAACCAGTCGAGACATCAACGCGGTCTCGGGTTGTTGGATCTTGCCTATGCCCTCACGACTGACTGGCACCACCGAACCAGCGCGGCGTTGGCGCTCCACGTGCTCGACATCATGACAGGGATCCGCGATTCGGGGGCGGAAAACGAGTATATCGAGCTCTCGAGTACGCTCGAACGACCGCCGGCCGTTCCGGACGACTTCCCCGATCCCTAAGCGGGACTGTTCACTCCACGACCGTCGCGTTCCGGAGATCGTAGTCGGTGAAATATTCGCGCTCGATCTCGACGAGCCGAGCGAACAGCTCTGCTGCGTGTTCGCGTTTGAGTGTCACGAGTGGATCGTTAAGGAACGCTCGGAACGCACGATCGAGATCACCCTCGAATCCGGCTTCGATGAGCGTCTCTTGGTTGGTGACGTGGCGCTTGACCATGCTGTGGATCTCGTCGGGTAGACCGCCAGCACACAGCGGCGTAACGCCTTTTCCAGTGAGCAAGGCGTTCGTTTCGACAACTACGTCTTCCGGAAGATCGCTGATCTGTCCTTCGTTAGGGTAGTTAAGGTGGGTTTTGAACGGTTCGATGCCCAACAGCGCGCGCATGATCTCGATGGCTTCTTCACCCGACTCGGTGAATTCGAATTCGTCCACGCGAGTGGTCATCATCTTGTCGGGGGATTCCCCACCGACGCGGGCAGAACTGGGTGTAAGCCGAATCCCCCAGCGCTGGATCTCTTCGGGTGCATCGATAGAGAGATACCACGGAACGAACTCCGCGAGGTGTCGGTCGCCCGCCGCACCGAGTACGCCGAACCGATCGTACAAGTCGAACGCGATCTGGAAATGGTTGCTCCAGTAGGACTCACCCGCCATGTCGCCGGGTTCGTAGCCGGGGAGTGGTTTGCGGCGTTCGAGTTCCTCGTCAAGATAGTCGTACAGATCGTGACCGGCCCAATCGGCCGCGTCGATCCACGTGAAATGGTTGATACCCTTGACGGTCACGTCGATCTCCTCGCGGTCGACGTCCTCGGCCGTCTCGACGTACCGCTCTGCGATTTCTGCAAATAGCTCTTGAAACGGGTGAACCTCATGACAGAGGCCGATGGCGTTGATGTCGGGAAACTCCGCGTACAGCGCGCGGGTACAGACCGTCATCGGATTGGTGTAGTTGATCACCCACGCATCGGGACATTCTTCGCGGACTGTGGCAGCGATCTCCCGGTACTGAGGAATGGCTCGCAGCGCCCGTATCGTTCCACCGGGACCGACCGTATCGCCTACGGTCTGGTAGATGCCGTACTCTTGGGGCACGTCGAGATCGTGTTTGAACGTTTCTTCGGGTGGGTCCTGGACCGAGCAGACGACGAAATCCGAATCCGATAGCGCGGCGTCCATCTCTCGATACGCCTCGAATCGCCAGTCACCGACTGCGTCCGTCCGTTCCATCACGCGGTTGCCGAATTCGGCGTTTCGTTCGGCCGCTTCGTAGTCGACGTCGTACAGGGCGACCTCTCCGCTGAGATCCGAACACTGGCCTAGATCGTTGATGAGCGTGTGTGCCCACCCTTGGCTTCCCCCACCGACGTAGCCGATCTTCAGTTCCGACGCAGAGGCTGCTCCATCGTAGAGCCCTAACTCGTGCATACACACGTGATTGGAACACAAAGAAATATAGCTGTTGGCACCTGCCGTTGGTACCGTCCGGAGCCGTAGCGCGACCGTAGTGGCGGGACGTGATGAACAGTTCTGTCGAGAAGCCTCCGAGAGCCGGGAACGGCTTTCACTCGTTACCGGCCCAGCGGATCCCTCGGACGAGCAGTGATCGAACGCCGTCGGTGGCGAATGCGGGCTTTCCATGGCCAAGCGAACAGTAGAACACCCGTCCGTCGCCGTACGGTTTCACCCACGCAACCGGCATGTCTCCGTTTTCCGGATGATCCATCCGAGCGAGAACCCGTACGTCGTCATGAGCGACGGCGTACGGCTCGTCCCAGACAGTAAACCCATCGAGTCCGGCCGACACCGGGTGATGGCTGTCGACGACGTTCACGTCGAATGTCCCTTGCTCGGGGTGGGTCAGAAAGTGACCCCCGAGCAGCGCCCGGAGATCGGGAACTGGCTCCTCGCGCGCTCCTTCGACCACGGTCGTGAGGTCGGCAGCACAGTGGACGCCAACGTAGCCCCCACCGTTTTCGACGAACGAGAGCAGCCCCGATCGTTGCTCGTCGGTGAATGTGCTGTCCGTCGTGTAATCGATCAAAACGTCGTATCCGATCAGATCACACAGCTCGTCCCGGTCGGTCGTCAGGTCGACGGCGATCCCTTCCACGTCGATCGCCCGGCGAAGCGACGGGCCGATCCGTTCGAGCCGATGGAACGGAAAGCGGTTCTCGCCGATCACGACTGCTTGTATCTCTGACATTCGTTTCGGATCACCGCACCGCAGTACCTAATAGCTGTCGCCCCCGACCACGTTCGACTCATTCCACCACACTCGGATCAATCAAAAATAATCACACTCTACCGGCGGCTACGATCCGGAGATGGACGATTCTTCCTCGAACGATCGTTGACGCTTGGACTGCCGGATACCCCTTCGAAAGCCGTATACGACAGTAACCAAGGTATGAACCGTTCGATATTCGTAATACTACGCCGCTATGACGGATTATGAGATCTATGTCCGATCGACAGTCCAAACGCCGACTGGTTGCTCCGCGGAGCGATCTCACGTCATCGCATACGAATCCATTCTATAATGGGTAATTTATTCTGTACTTCTGTTCGTCCAAGGGGAAACGTTCCGTTTCCGATGCCGAATCGATACCGATCGACGTTCGTTATGAAGGGTTATTGATCGATCGAAACAGTGTCGGTTGGAGTCACGGTTCACTTGCACCGTGTTAGAAGCGGGATAGAGTGCAACCAGAAAGATACCGGTGGCTCACAGCACGATCTACGGCGTTTTGACGGCGAGCGTATCGTCTCCACAGGCGACGATGAACGGGATCGCGTGGTTACTGTTCGAACGTGTCTGCGAGATCGTCGGCTAGTTCGTCGAGACAGTCGTCGGCTTTGGAAACGACGCCAGTCATGCTGAGAAACCCGTGTATCATCGTTTCGTAGTTGCGATGGGTGACTTCGACGCCGTCCTCTGCCAGTCGTCGAGCGTACTCGATCCCTTCGTCGCGCAGGGGATCGAATCCGGCGGTGATGACTGACGCTGGCGGCAGGCCAGACAGATCCCGCGCCAACAGCGGGGCCGCGTACTCGTTGCGGGCGTGAATGGAATCTTGCACGTAGCTCCGCTGGAACCACTCCATCTCGTCGGCTTCGAGGAAATACCCTTCGGCATTTTCCTCGTAGCTCGCCGGACGCGAGCCGACGGGGGTCGTCCCGACAGCGGGGTAGATGAGGAGCTGTCGATCGATCTCCGGTCCATCCCGATCGTTTGCCAATAGCGTGAGGCTGGCCGTCAGATTCCCCCCAGCGCTATCGCCGCCGACCGCGAGCCGCTCGGGATCCCCACCGAGATCACTGGCGTAGCGTTCTGCCCACTCTAGCGCCGCGTAGCTGTCCTTTACGGCCGCCGGAAACGGGTGTTCGGGAGCGAGCCGATAGTCGACGCTGAGAACGAGTGCCTCCGTTCGGTTGGCGAGCGCGGCACATACGTTGTCGTGGCTGTCGAGACCACCCAACACGAATCCCCCACCGTGTAGAAAGACGAAAACCGGGAGGTCGTCCGCCGGAGTCGGCTTGTACAGTCGGATCGTGATCGGTTCGTCCGGTCCCTCGATCTCGATATCCTGTGTGTGATGGACCGATTCGCTTTCGGTGAACTCGTTCATTGCCTCGAACTGGTCCCGGGCTGCCCGCGGTGTGAGAGCCGGAATCGGGGGCACGTCTTGTTCGTCCATCACGTCCAAGATCGCTTCGATCTCCGGATCCGGCGCCTCGGCTTTCACCGGCGTATTGTCGATCGTCATCGTGCGCATACAGATACCTCACACCACTACTTAAATTATCTACTTTGATCGATTGTCAGCATCGAGCTCCGATTCGTACTCTACTACCGATGATTGGATTCTGTTCTGTAGTGGGGACGCTCGAAGGAATTAGGGGATTAGTGACATTACCGCGCCTCTTAATGGAACGATAAATCGACTTCGATCGCGTTGGCAGCCGACAGCAGTCGATTCGGTAGTTCTCGCTCATGCCAGTCGCCTTCGAGACGCATCGCCGGACCCGACAGTGAGATCGCGCCGCGTACATCTCCGCCGTCGACGATCGGAACGCCGATCGCAGTAACACCCGTTCGATACTCCTCTCGATTGAAGAAGTACCCTCGATCACGACCGTCGCTAAGCTCGTCGTACAGGCGTTCTCGATCCGTGATCGTGTTCTCCGTGAACCGCTTTAGTCCCCACCGATCGAGGATCTCCTCGATGCGCGAGTGAGGTAAGTGGGCGAGGATCGCCTTCCCTGACGACGAACAGTGCATGTAGGAGTGCGTTCCGACTCTGATGTCCGTCTGTACCGAACGGTCACCTGCGGCGATACAGAGTGCCGTCGCAAGTCCGTGTTGTTCGACCATACAGAACACCCGTTCCCCAGTTTTTTCTGCTACCTCCTCGACGACGGGCCGTGTCACCGCGTACAGCGGTTGCGATCGTTTGACGTACTCGCCGAAGTTCACGAACCGAAGACCGAGTTCGTACTGTCCGTCTTCAGAGACGACGAACCCGTTTTGCGCCAGCGTCGCCAAATGAGCGTGCGTCGTACTTTTTGATAAGTCCAGATGGTCGGCTAGTTCAGTGACGCCTGCTCCGTCGAGTTTCCACAGCGCTTCGACGATCGAAAACGTCTTTTCGACGGATGTGAGCGTTTTCGGTGTGTCGTCGGTGTCCATGTTCGTTCTCTCGTTCCAAATCAGTATAAGCTTGTTCGATATTGGGGAACGCGCTTCGGACAGCGGTTTTCGATCCGATCGCCCGTTGCTCATCGATAGGCAAAGGTTTTTGAGAACCCACAGTTCATGATAACTGTGATCAACCGTGACAAACCTGGTCAGTGATGTGATTTCCACCGTCGACACCCACGCCGAACAGACGGCGCTCTGGTATGAGGGCCAAGACATCAGTTATCGAGCGTTCTGGTCGCAGGTTCGTCGATTCGCTGGCGCACTCAGGGGACGGGGCATCGAACCGAGCGATCGGGTAGCGATCTACCTTCCGAACCTTCCCCAGTACGTTGTCGGCTTTTTCGGAACGCTGCACGCTGGCGGTATCGTTGTGCCGATGAATCCCCAGTACAAGGCCCGCGAGATCGAGCACTTGCTGGCTGACAGCGAGGCGCGGGTCGTCCTCACGCTCGCTGATCTCGTGCCGTACGTCACTCAAGTAAAAGACGAGACGGACGTCGAACACGTCGTGAGCGTCGGCGACAGCGACGCGGCGGAGTCGTTTGCTGCGTTCCTCGATTCAGCGGACGACGTTTCGGCTCCCGTCGAGCGAGCCGACGACGATGTGGCAGTCCAACCGTACACGAGCGGAACGACCGGCACGCCCAAGGGTGTGTTGCTCACCCACCGGAATCTCGCGTGGGACGCGCGCGCGGTCTCGGAACTGATGGATGGCGGTGTTCGTTCCGACGATCGGTTCCTAGGAGCGTTGCCGCTGTTTCACATCTACGGGATGACGGTCACGATGCTCTCGACGCTGTTCGAAGGCGGATCGTACTACCCGCTCCCCGAGTGGGACGCACAACGGGCGTTGTCGCTGATCGAGCGCCAACAGCTGACGGTGATGCACGGCGTTCCGGCGATGTTCAACGATCTCATCAACCAGGAGAACGCCACCGAGGCTGATCTGTCCTCCCTGCGATTCGTGAACTCCGGAGGGAGCAGCCTTCCGATCGAGGTGTTAGAGCGGTTCGAGGAGCTGTATGACGCTGAACTGTACGAAGGGTACGGTCTCACCGAAACGAGTCCCGTTACTCACGCGAACCAGCCCGGTAGCAGACGTCCCGGAAGCATCGGTCAACCGCTCGACGGTGTGGAGGCGAAAATCGTTGATGGTGCGGGTGAGAAACTGCCGCCCGTCGAGCGCGGTCCCGTCGAGGACGACGCTGATCTCGATTCCGTGACAGGAGAGCTTCTCGTTCACGGGCCGAACGTCATGGAAGGGTACGCCGACCTGCCGGCGGCCAACGAAGGGGCGTTCACCGAACGTGATGGGAAGCGGTGGTTCCACACGGGTGACATCGGATACTACGACGAGGATGGATTTTTCTACGTCGTGGATCGGGAGAAACACATGATCAACACGGCCGGGTACAACGTGTATCCACGGGAGGTTGAAGAACTCCTCTTCGAACATCCTGCGGTCGCCGATGCCGCCGTGGTTGGGGTTCCTGACGAGCGCCGGGGTGAAACCGTTGTGGCCTTCGTCGCTCCGGGTGGGGACGTGACGCCCGAGGAGATCAAACAGTACTGTCTCGACACGCTGGCGGAGTACAAACATCCCCGGACAGTCGAGTTCGTTGAGGAACTGCCGCGAACCACTACCGGAAAGGTACAGAAGTTCGAGCTGCGCGACAGCGCTGATCAGTAACGTCGCGTCGTTTTTCGTTGCGACGAGCTGTTGGAGAAGATACTTCACGCCGGGCGATGATACGGAGATATGGCGTTCGATCTGTCCGACGAACAGCAGGCAGTCCGTGATGTCGTCCGGGAGTTCGGTGAAAACGAGATCCGACCGGTAGCACGAGACCACGACGAGTCGGGGAGCTACCCGTACGAACTCGTCGAACGAGCGGCCAAGTACGATCTGATCTCACCCACTATTCCGGAGGAGTACGGTGGGGCGGGGATGGATCTGCTCAGTGCTGTGCTCGTTACTGAGGAGTTGTGGCGCGCCGATCCCGGTATCGGGAGCGCTATCGGCTCGCGGGGATTCGGGAGCAGCATGATTCGGGCCTACGGTGACGAGGCGATGAAATCGGAGTGGCTGGAGAAGATCGCTTCCGGTGAGTCCGCGAGTTGTTCGTGTATCTCAGAACCGGCCCACGGTTCGAACGTCGCCGGGATCGAGACGCGCGCCGAGAAAGACGGTGACGAATGGGTGATCGACGGTAACAAGATGTGGATCACCAACGGCACCGTTGCTGACGTTGCGGTCGTGATGGCGAAAACCGACCCCGGCAGTGGCCACCGCGGGATCACGGCGTTTCTCGTGCCGACAGACACCGATGGCTTCGAGGCGACGAAGATCGACAACAAACTCGGTATTCGGGCCTCGGATCTCGCTGAGATCACACTCACGAACGTTCGAGTACCGGCGGACAACGTCATCGGCGAGATCGACGAGGGGTTTTACCAGCTGATGGACTTCTTCGCCGGCGGCCGGACGAACGTGGCTGCCCAAGCACTGGGCGCTGCCCAAGCTGCGCTCGATGAGTCGATCGCCTACGCAAACGAGCGTGAGCAAGGCGGTCAGCCGATCAAAGAGTATCAAGCCATCTCACACAAGATCGCAGAGATGGCGACGAACGTCGAAGCCGCCCGTTCGCTCACCTACCGCGCTGCGAGCCACGTCATGGACGGTGAGAAGCGGAAGGCGACGAAGTACGCCAGTATGGCGAAGCTGTTCGCGAGCGAGCACGCAGTCGACGTTGCAGACGAGGCGATCCAGGTTCACGGCGGGGCTGGCTACGTAACCGACCATCCCGTTGAGCGGTTCTACCGCGATGCCCGGATCACGAAGATCTACGAAGGAACGAGCGAGATCCAAAAAAACATCATCTCCGATTCGATCCTCTGATCACAGTTTACGGAGCCGCTCGGCATCGCCAGCGTCATGCCCACACACCACCAGCGCATCGTGTCGCCGTTCGCGGTCTTTGAGCAATCGGAGGCTCTCGAACCACGCGCGTTTGTCCCAGAGCAACCCAGCACCGAGCGGTAGCTCCTCGTCGTAGTTCTGGCGCATATACGCCTCGTCTCCTGCGATGAGTAGCGTCTCGTCTGCCAGTTCGATCTGGAGTCCGAGCAGCCCCGGCGTGTGTCCGGGCAGGTGCAGGAACTCGATCCCTGAAAAGTGGGTCTCACTCTCACGGTGGATGATCTCCCAGTTCAGATCGTGATCGAAATCCGCTGCGACGTACGCATCACTTCCGTAATCGGTGTTCGCGCTGTAGTAGGCGTGTTTGAGTTCGGCTTCGTGAACGTAGATCGGAACGTCAGTGCCCGCGAAGTTGTGCAATCCACCGGCGTGGTCAAGATGCAGGTGGGATTGGATCACGGCGTCGATCTCCTCCAGTGCGTAGCCCGCCGCCGCGAGATCGTCGCTCAAGACGTGTTCATGGGCGTCGTAATGCTCGAATGCCGCGTACAGTTGTGCGGGCCAGTGTCCGTCTCCCGCTGCCGGATGCGAACCGGTGTCCCAGAGGATGGTCGCCTCGGGATGATCGATCACCAAGTTGTACACCGGTCCCTCGCCCATCACCGTATCGGGATTGGGATTCTCGGCGGTTCCCATCGCCATTCCTTCGATAATGTGGTTCAGATCGGTTCTGATGTGACCGCGGTCGATCAGGTCGATCGTGATCTCCATCACGATCTCGACTCAGGGCGCTCACACATAGCTTCCGACGTAGCGGCTATCTGTTCCGGTTGTATAAACTGGTTTACCGCTGTTGGATCGATCAGTCGTTCAAGATGACGCTGGCAAGATCGCTGCCGACCTGTGAGTCACCGAGGTATTCTAGGTGGCCACCGACCGACGAGGTGACGTCGACGTCCGTGTAGTTCGACGCACCATCACACGGTGCCCCCTCCGTTCCGAGCGCCGTGTCACCGATGCCGCCGTAAGCTGAGCCGACGGTTGTATCGTTCTGGGAGTGGTAGTTCCGGACTGTTCCCGCGTTGTCCGCGATCCCCGAGTGCCACTGCCCGAGCGGACAGACGGTCGACCCATCTGCAGCAGTGCCCATTCCACCAATGGTGTCGATCGTGTAGCCGGATCCGATCGACGTCGCCGCCCAGTAGACGATCCGACCGCCCAACGAGTGACCGGTCAGTCGGACGTTGCCCCCACCGCTATCGCTGTATTCCTCGATGAGTCGGGCGACCTCCGCTCCGACGTCCTCCGTGTCGCTTTCGGCGCTGGGATACCAGAAGTTGGTCGCAGGCCACTCGATGGCGACCGCCGCGTCTGGTGTGTATCCGCCCGCTTCGACGGAGCCCAACACGTTGTTCGCCTGACTCCTGACTGTCGTGTCACCGAACCAGCCGTGAACGAACACGAACAGCTCGTCGACGACCGGCAACGGTCCATCGGCTTCGAAACCCCCGAGAAGCGTTTCCTCGACCTCGATAACCGTCACGCTTTGAGCGACAGTGCTGCCGGTGGCGGCGACGGGGCCGACGAGCGCAGTGGCTCCAAGCCCCTTGAGTACAGTCCGTCTGTCGACGGTGGTCGTCTCGTTGTTCTCCTCTCGTCCCGAACGTGTGCTGTCTCGCATGGAACAAATGAGACATCGGAATTATTATAATAAAAGTTTCTTATGTCTATGAGGGCAATTTTAAGTGGGGTGTGATGATCAAACGGGATAATGTTTGACACACCCATGAAGTTATTAATTTAGAACTGTAACGACAGGTCGATCCGATCGAACGGTAGTTAGGATCAGTACAAACATCGTTGGAGGACAACTATGTGGGAGGTTTCGTACGTCATGACCCCGGACCGGGGGTATTTCGACAGGGCGGAAACGATCGTTTGGGAGACGGGCGTGCAACTCGAATCGATTCGTTCGATGGAGTTCGTCTCGGATGGGTCGGTCGTGATCGTGTACGAGATCGACGGGTCGGTCGATGCGCTCCGGAGGTGTTTGGAGGACGCTCCCGAGAAGGTCGTCGACTACGTCGTCGCTCGGGACGCTGATCCGGTCGTGATTCAGATCCGGTTCTATCCGGACGAGACGCTCAAGCAACTGCTCTCGGTGCAGCGATCGTTCGGCGTTTCAGTTCGGTTTCCGATCCGGTACGTCCGTCAGGATCCCGCTAGCGTCGAAATTGTGGAGGTGGGACCACGAGAGGAACTCAACGGTCGCATCCGAGAGACGCGAAAGCTATCGTCCATCCACATTGAGCACGTCCATCCGTACCACCCGAGTACGCCCCGGTGGTTCGCCCAGCTCACGGACCGTCAGCAAGAAGTGTTACGCACAGCGGTTCGAACCGGCTACTACCGCGTTCCGCGAGAAACCACACACGAGGATCTCGCCGAGGAACTCGACTGTTGTGCGAGCACCGTCGGACAACACCTCCGTCGGATCGAGGCCCAACTCGTCGCTTCGATCCTGCCGGCCAGTTCCATTACGGAAGCGACGTGACCCGACGGATAACGGACGTATTTTGTGGGTCGAACGCAACGATAGCGCATGGAGGATTTGGAGACCGTTCTGATCGAGTTCGATGAAACGAGCGGCGTCGGGACGATCACGCTGAACCGCCCCGAATCGCTGAATGCGCTGAACGATCAGCTCTCACGGGATATCGTTACCGGCCTGCAACGCCTCGAAGAGGAGGAGCTTCGTGTTGCTGTGATCGAAGGTGTGGGCGAGAAAGCGTTCTGTGCGGGGGCGGACATCGGTGGCTTTTCGAGCGAATCGTCGGTCGAGCGCTCCGAACGGCCCGTACACACGTTCGTTTCCGAGTTTCCGGTACCGGTGGTGGCAAAGATCGACGGCTACTGTTTGGGTGGCGGTTTCGAACTCGCGTTGGCGTGTGACTTGCGGCTGGCGAGCGCGGACAGCGAATTCGGCTTTCCTGAGGTGAATCTCGGGCTGTTACCCGGTGCTGGCGGCGTCCAGTTCGTTACGAAGCTATGTGGACCGGCTACTGCGATGGAGCTGGCTATGCGCGGTGAGCACGTTTCAGCGGAGTGGGCCGCCGAAGAGGGTCTCGTGAACCACGTGTACTCCCCGGACCAGTTCGAGAGCGAGGTCGACGATTTCGTGGCGCAGCTGGCCGGCCAAGCACCGCTTGCGATCCGCGCGATCAAGAAATCCGCTCGGATGGCCGTCGATGCGGGACGTTCGGAGGGTCGACAGTACGATCGACGGCTGTTCAACGAACTGCTCACCACCGACGACTTCGCGGAGGGCGCGGCGGCGTTCAGCGAGGACCGAGAACCGGAGTTCGAAGGTCGCTGATCCGTCAGTCCCACTCTTCGCCGATCCCGCGAAGCGAAAACGGACCGACTGGAAGGTTGTACCCTTCTTCGAGCGCCGTATCGACCTGTTCTTCTGTAGCGATCCCTTCGTCTACGATCCGCTGGGCTTCTCGTCGCATCGCACCGTAACACCGGTTGGCGATGAAGCCGTACGACCCAGGATCGTCGTCGATAACGACGGCGGTCTTGTCGAGTTCGTCGGCTAGTTCTGTGGCGCGTTCGATGACTGCGTCGTCGGTCTCGGGCGCGCGAACGATCTCGACGAGCGACATCACTGGAACGGGATTGAAAAAGTGCGTCACCGCGACCCGTGAGGGATCGGAAACGGCGTTTGCGATCGCCGTCACCGAAAAGCCGCTGGTGTTCGAGTACAGCGGTTGATCGTCCGTCACGGCATCCAGTTCTCGAAACACCTTCCCTTTGACCGCCAGCTTCTCTGTGACGGCTTCGATGACGAACTCCGTTCCCTGCGTTGCGGCTTCGAGATCGGTCGTGAACGTGAGCCGATCGAGCGTCGCATCACGCTCGTCTGGCGTGAGGTGGCCGCCATCGACGGCGTCGTCGAGTCCAAAACTGCCCGATACCAGCCGATCGCGGGCTTTCTCGGCTAGCTCTTCAGAGATTTCACGGACGCGGACCTCATAGCCGTGACGCGCGAGTACCTGTGCGATTCCACTGCCCATGATGCCGCCACCGATGACTGCAACTGCTTGTGCCATGGATGGACAGTACAGGGGTGGAAACTTAGCTGTTCCCAACCTGATCGTGTGGACCGACCAATGAACGCCTCGCGGCGTGTTTCCCGTGTCGGGTGGTTTTACGGTGGTGTGTACGAAGTAGCTCACATGGAGTATCACGACTCCGAAACGGCCCAAGACATGGCAGATCGGGTAGGAGCGTTCATGGACGACGTCGTGCTTCCCCGAGAACGAGAAGCACTCGCAACTGGTGAACCAATCACGACCGAGGAGATGGAGGCGCTCTGGGAGCAGGCCAAAGAACGAGATCTGTTCGCGCCTCAGGTGCCAACAGAATACGGTGGTCAGGGACTCGACTTTCGGGAGATGTTGCCGTCGTTCGAGCAGGTCGGTCGCTCGCTGATCGGGGCGCGTTCGATTCGGGCGAACGCACCGGACGAAGGGAACATGCACACCCTCGAAATGGTCGGCACCCCTGAACAGAAAGAAAAGTGGCTTCGTCCGCTCGTAAGCGGCGAGATCTCCTCGGGCTTTTCGATGACCGAACCGATGCAGGGCGGGGGATCGGATCCGAAGATGCTCAAAACCACCGCCCAGAAAGACGGTGACGAGTGGGTTCTCAACGGTCACAAGTGGTGGACCACTGGCGGCATGAACGCCGACATCCTGTTGGTAATGGCCCGAACTGATCCCGACGCCCATCCCTACGAAGGGACGTCGATCATCCTCGTTCCGGCGGACACCGAGGGCGTGACCGTCGTCCGCGACATTCCGCACCTCGGAGATCACAGCATCACCGAACAGTCAGTCGGCCACGCGGAGATCAAATACGAGAACGTCCGCGTTCCACTCAAGAACACGCTCGGAGCCGAAAATCAGGGGTTCCAGATCGCCCAGATGCGTTTGGGTGGCGGGCGGCTCACCCACTGTATGCGCTATTCGGGGATGGCAGAACGCGCGCTCGACATCGCCAAGGCGTATCTCGCTGAACGCGAGGCGTTTGGCTCTACACTCGCTGATAAGCAGGCGTTGCGCCACCGGATCGCTGACGCGGAAACGCGGCTCCACGCCGCACGAACGATGGTCCGCCACGCGGCCCGCGAACTCGACCACAGCGAGGCTCGCATCGAGGTCGCAATGGCGAAGCTGTTCACCGCGAACGTCACTAACGACATCATTGATCTCGCTGTCCAGTGTTGTGGTGGGGCTGGCATCGGGAAGGATCTCCCGTTGGCGCATTTCTATGAGCACGTCCGGGCGTTTCGAATCGTTGACGGTGCCGACGAAGTCCACCGCCGATCGATCGCCCGCGACGCCTTCGATGCTGTCGAGGAGGTCGAGATCCCGAACACGCCCCAGTTCGACGAGGAGCTGTGGATCGACGAGTTCGACGGCTAAGCAACTGGATCTGTTCAGAATGACCGTATTCGATCGGAAATTCTCGACCGCCCCTAATCGCGTTCGTGTTGCTGGGACGAGTTTGGGCCATCCGTAGCTATTTGAACCTAGACGGGAATAATCGGTACGTATGAGTGGAGATACGCCGCAGCGGACCTCGGAGGGAGCCGGTTTGGAAGATATTCACGAGGCGTCGGATTCGGTGGAGCAGTCCACGATGTCCGTCACCATCGGAAACGTTCGAGAACGGTGGCGAACCGCGGGCGCCATCGTCGTGCTGGCAGCCACCAGCGTCCTGCTGTTCCGCGTGGACGGGGGACTATCGATCGACACACAGGTGTTTGCCGGGATCACCCTCCTCTTGTTGCTCTACTTCCTCGTGACGCTGCGATCGGACGTGGGCATGGAGTGATGGCCGATTCCGCGACCGAGGGGAAGGTATTTCGTCCGCCCCGGTGAATGTGTCACTGTGACTGACTGGACGCTAGATGGGTTTTTGCCGACCCGGCGGCAACCGGCGCCAGCACTGGAGACCGCGGACGACCGCGGTGTTTTGCTCGCCCGTGGCGGTGCGGCGGTGATCGACCTGTTCGTCTGCTACGTTCTGATCGAATTTCCGTTGATCTACGCTTTCAGCGTGGCGTTCGTCGGTCCCTACGAGGCGCTCGAGGGATACGTCGTCGTCTTGTCACTGCTCGTGCTCCTGCCGATTTACGCCACCTACTCCTTCGTCTTCGAGTGGCGCTACGGCCGAACACCGGGGAAGGTCAATCGCAATCTGCTGGTTGTCACGGTCGATGGCCGCCCGTGCACCTACCGCGCCAGCGCCATCCGGAACCTCTTTTTGTACGTCGATCTGCTCGGCATCCCGCCGCTCGTGATCGGCTTCCTATCGGCCCTTGTGACCGATGGTCGTCGCATCGGCGATCTCGCCGCCGAGACGATCGTCGTTCGCTCGGTGGCTCCGACGGATCCCGACGGGGCGGTCGCGGCCGATCTGGACACGAGTGCGGCCGGTCGGGCAGCGGAGTCCCGCGAGAACTGACGGACCAGCGCAAACTCAAGCGATCCGGACGCCGGAGTCGGTGTCGAACAGACGGATGGCGTCGGACTGGAAGACGAGCCCGTACTCCTCGCCGTCGCCCTCGAAGTCCGGGCCGGTGACAACGATCGCCTCGCCGAACTCTGTCTCGAAGAAGCTGTGCGTCGCATCGCCGAGGGGCTCGTCTAGCAGGTGCGTCGCCGGGATGCCAACGTCGGCGTCGTTGCTGACGGTGATGTGCTGGGGCCGGAGACCGACGCGGACCTCGTCTCCGTTCCACCCTCCGAGACCGTCGACCTCGTACTCGTAGTCGCCAACCACCAGCTCCGCTGTTCCGTTGACGGCCCTGATCCGCCCGTCGAAAAACTGCGTCGACGGCTGGCCGATAAACCGGCTGACGAACTCCGAATCTGGCTCGTCGTAGATCTCTTTTGGCGGGGCGACCTGTTCCAGTTCGCCGTCGTTGATGACCGCAACGCGGTCGGACATCGTCATCGCCTCTGCCTGATCGTGTGTCACGTACAGCGTCGGACAGCCGATCTCGTTGGTCACCTTCTCGATGACCGGTCGCAGCTCGGCTTTGAGCTTGGCGTCGAGGTCCGACATGGGCTCGTCGAACAGGAAGACCTCAGGGTCGCGCACGAGCGACCGACCGAGCGCGACGCGCTGTTGTTGACCGCCGGACAGTTCCGAGGGCATCTTCTCGAGCTGGTCGGTGATCTGGAGTAGCCCTGCGGCCTCCTCGACGCGGGCGATGCGCTCTTGCCGGGAGAACCCGGCGATCTTGAGGCCGTAGGCAATGTTCTCCTGAACGCTCATGTGCGGGTACAACGCGATGTCCTGAAAGAGCAACGCGATGTTGCGCTCCTGGACGGGTGTCTCCGTCACGTCTCGGTCGCCAAATCGGATCGTGCCGCTCGTCGGTGTGTTCAGCCCCGCGACGCACCTGAGTGTCGTGGTCTTGCCACAGCCCGAAGGACCCACTAGCGTCACGAACTCGCCGTCGGCGATTGTCAGCGTTACGTCATCTACTGCGACGATTTCATCGCCCGATTCCTCGTACACTTTCGTCAGGTTCTCGATCGTGATGTCCGGCATTGTTGTGTTTGGTGTAAGCTATCGTTCGATCGGCTCTCAGAGGGCTCTGACCTGAAACCCCTTCAGCAGGTAGCTCTGCATGAAATAGGCGAAAAGCAGCGGCGGCAGCGTCATGACCAGCGAGATCGCCATCAGGTGGGCGTCCGGCAAGAACTGTGCTTGACTCATTGCCCGGAGCACGCCGGGGGCGAACGTTGTGGTTTCGGTCGACGGGAGGAGTATCTGCGCGAACGTGAAGTCGTTCCAGGCGAGTGCGAAGGCGAACAGCGCCGCGGCGATGATCGCCGGTCGACACTGCGGAACGACGACGTCGCGAAAGCCCCGCCAGCGCGAGGCGCCGTCCACCCACGCGGCCTCCTCGTGGGCCTCCGGAATCGTCATGATGTACTTCCACATCAGCCACACCGCGAAGGGCATCGAGAGGGCCGATAGTGCAATGATGAGCCCGATACGGGTGCCCAGCAGCCCGATGGACTGCCAGATCTGGTAGAGCGGGATCCCGATGACGATGGGGCTGAAGAGATACCCGATCAGGAGGATCCGCGCGAAGTTCTCCTTTTGGGGGAAAGACAGCCGCGCGAGACCGTACCCGGCGATCAGCGAGACGACAACGACCGTCACGATGGTGCCGATGGCTACTACGACCGTGTTGAACATGTAGGTGTACATCTCCGGGTTCGCCAGGACCGCGAAGTTATCGAGCGTGACTGTCTCGGGCGTGGGAACGATCGTGACGGCGTCCTCGACGGTTTCGTACTCGGTGACAGCGAGCTGGGCCATCCAGTAAACCGGCCAGACGCCGACGACAACGATTATCACCGTGCTGAGGAGCTTCAGCGCCTCGAACACCCGGCTTTCGTCGTTGTAGGAGAGACCAAACACGCCTCCCGGTGGTTCGTTCCGGCTCATGTGGTTGTCTCCACCTCCTCGCTCGGATTGAAGAGCGTGAAGTAGGCGATCGCAGACACCAGCAAGAAGAGGAACATGACGACGGCGATCGCGTTGGCGAACCCGTAGGCCTGATCGGTGTAGACGGTTTTGTAGGCCAGCACGGGGAGCGTGGTCGTGGCGTCACCGGGCCCGCCCTGCGTGAGTTGCCAGATGATGTCGAACTTGTTGAACATAAAGATGGACCGGAGCAGAACAACAACCAGAATGATCCCCGTGAGACGGGGTAACGTAATGTCACGGAACATCTGCCACCGATTGGCGCCACACACCTTCGCCGCCTCGTAGAATCGGTCGGGTATCGCACGCAGTTGTGCGAGCGTGAAGATGGTGATGAAGACGGAGAACTTCCAGCTGCCGATGAGGATCAACAGTGGCATGGCCCACTCTCGTGACCCCAGTGGGGCTTCGGTGGCACCCCACAGGCCGAACTGCTCGGCACCGAGCGCCTGGAACACGCCCCCGGCCGGATCGAACACCCGGAGTGCAACCAGCGAGACGATGATCGTCGGGATCAGGTACGCTGTGAAGACCACCGCGGTGAGGAGCTTCTGACCGCGAGTGATGCGGTTGAGCACGAGCGCCATCCAGAGACCGACAGCGAGCTGGATGAGGGTGCTGCCGACCATATAGACGATCCCGCGCCACAGCGAGCCCCAGAACGTGGCGATCTCCATGACTTCGGAGTAGTTCTCGAGACCGACCCACTCCCACTCCGGGTTGAGCGTGTGGATGTCGTGTAACGATGCCCAGAACGCGAAGGCGATCGGGACCACCGCGATGAGCATGTACAGTGCGACGACGGGGAGAACGGTCCCGATCCCGACGATCGTCTCTCGGCTCGCGGGCAGGCTGTCCCACGGAACGTACGTCCTCCGAGATCGAGTCGATTCTCCGGTTTTGCCGGCCATATCTAGGTAGCCTCTGTGTCCATGTGTGTTGATCTCATTGTCGTCCGTCTCCGATACGCGCTGAACGCGGTCACACGAGGAGCTGCCACGTCCATGGTCGATCAGCCGAGCTGCTCTTGGGCGTCCGCGAAGGCGTCTTCGAGTTGACTAAGGCCCCACTCGTATGTCTCCTGAACGCTCATCGAGTCGGTGACCACGTTGTTGACCATCTCGCCGTAGAACCACTGGCGTTGCATGTACAGCGACTCCGGCGAGGAGATGTTGGCTTCGTCGACGCTGCCGTAGTGGTTGCCCCAGATCTCGTTCTGGCACTGTTCGAGCTTCTCGAGCAGGTGGGGGTGGGCCTCGAAGATGTCCTGGTTCCGGAACGCGTCGGACCCCAGTACATCGGCATAGGTCGGGAGGAACCGGCCCGGATCCGTCTCGTAGAAGCTCACGGTCCGCTCCATGCTGTCGGCATAGAGCCACTCGAACCACTCCTTGGCGCCGTCCGGATTCGTGCCGCTCGCGAAGATGTGGTAGCCGTCGGGCGCTGGGGCGCTCAGCCAGTTTTCGTCCGCGTCGATCTCCGACCAGGTCGGGTACGCCCTGATTTGGGTCGCCTCGGCCAGCCCGCGCAAGGCGTCGCTGTCCTCGGCTTCGGCCGTCTGTGCTGCGATGCCCACTGGCCAAGCGTTGAGGTGGTAACACTGGGCGTACTGGCCCTGAACCCACTGGCTGAGTGACTCCGACCAGCCGATGCTGGTCGGGTCGGGGGAGTACTCGGCGAGGTCTTTCATGTACTGCAACACAGTCGTCACCTCTTTTTCGGGGAAGTGTATCTCGAGCTCCTCGCGCGCGTCCGGGTCCTTCCAGTGGAGGCCGATGCCGGAGACGCCTGCGCTCGCTAGCAGGACCAGAAACTCGTCCTGACTCTTACCAGTCGGCATTCCAGCCACCCCGTACCCGCGAGCGTCGACATCGGACTCGTCGATGGCCCGGGCGTTGTCGAGCACGTCCTGAAAGGTTTCGGGCACCTCCAGGCCGAGTTTCTCGTAGATGTCCGCCCGATACTGGAAGTTCGAGACGTACAGCCCGTGGGGGATCTGATAGATTTCGTCTCCTTCCCCGAGGAACGCGTCGGTGTTGATCTCCCCATTGACCGCCTCGATCGACTCTACGGTATCGGTAACGGTGTCGAGCTGGCCGCTTTCCCAGATGTCGGCCACCTGGTCGAACGTGGAGGTGTTCGCGTCCGGCGGCTCGCCCGCCTGAATCAACTGGGCGAGCCGTCCCTCTTGAGTGCCGGACATCCCGCCCTCTTCGATGTTCATGGAGATGTCGGTTTCCGATTCGAACTCCGACTTGAACTCCCCCCAGAGTTCCTCCCAGGAGTCGGTGTGGTAGTCCGTGATGAAGTGGACCGCCCCATCACCACCACCATCGCTGCCCCCACCCAGACAGCCCGCTACCGATGCGGCAATTCCCACACCGGCTCCTGTGAGTATCTCCCGTCTATTGAAGGTGTTTCTTGTCATGCGTGATCGAACATCATTTGCACATTGCTAGCAGTCTAGAGGAATCATATAAAACTTTGCTATTTTTACAAACTTTTTATATTGATATTTTCTAAATGGCCAGTTCAGATACACACCATGTTCTCCACGCGGTGGTGGCGCTGACCACAGTCACCCGACGACGTGGTGGTTCGACGAACTCGTGTCGCACTAGGCCGTCTCAACCCGCACCGAGGAGGTAGTCCGTGCCGGTTGTCGTTTGTCGTCACAGTTATTATCTTCGAAGAACCGTTTCTGATATGACACGCACTAATGGCCCAGTCGTGAGCGATCGGCACCGGAACGACCGGCTATCGGGATGGTGGTGATGGATGCCGACTAAGCCGCTATCCGCGCTCGAAGCACAGGTCGGAACGTCCCATCGCACTGTCGAGGGATTCGAGATCGAAGCCGGGAAAGTGGCGGAGTTCGCTCGGGCGATCACCGATCCGAATGCCGTCTTTTTCGACGCACAGACCGCCCGGGATCGCGGTCACGACCGGATCCCTGCGCCGCTGACGTTCACGCGTGTCGGAACGTTTCCCCGCTATGCTGTCGGGGACGAACGTGGTTTCGATCTGGGGTTCCGGCCTGAGCATGTGCTCCACGGCGAGCAGTCGTACGAGTATGTCCGGCCCGTTCGTGTCGGTGACGTGCTGGAAGGGACAACCACTCTGGCCGACTGCTACCAGCGTGATGGCGAGCGTGGCGGCACGATGACGTTCGCCGTCTTCGAGACGACGTACACTGATCAGGACGGCGACCGCGTGCTGACCGAGCGAACGACGAGCATCGAAACCACGGGTGCGATCGGGGAGGACGGTCCACCGCCGACCGATCGTCAGCCACCGACCCGAACCATGGAACCACGGTCGATCCGCCCGCGTCAGACCGTTCCTGCAGAGCGGGTCGATTCGAATGCGGCGCTCGCTGTCGGTGACACCGGTCCGACAGTCGTCGTTGAAGACCTACACCGACAGGATTTCGTGAGGTATGCGGGCGCAAGCGGTGATTTCAACCCGATTCACTACGACGAACCATACGCCACAGCGGCGGGCAACGAGCGTGTCTTCGGACAGGGTATGTTCACTGCAGGCGTCACGTCGCGGGTCCTCACCGACTGGTTTGGGGTCGATCGGATCACGTCGTTCGGTGTGCGGTTCCGCTCGCGCGTGTTCCCTGGGGATACGATCGTCGCTACCGGCGAGATCGTCGATATCGAATCGAACGGCGTCGAGGCAACCGTCGAACTGGAAGCTACCGCCGACGGGGAAACGCTACTCACCGGCACGGCGACTGTCACCGTCGAGTGATCGGTCCCGGTGGGTGTTTTAGTTCTGTACAGGATTCTCTTCTGGGAAAAATTTAATACCAAACCATCACATCCGAGCCTATGGATCTAGCAGATGTCATCGACGGTGCCAGAAAGGGAAACGTTGCGCGACTCCACCACGAAACGGCTCGTCACCACGGCGATGCACCGGCGATCGAGTACCACGACCGAACGCTGACCCACGAGGAGCTTCACACCGAAAGTTCGCAGGTCGCGGGCGGACTGGCCGAGCGAGGCGTCGAACCCGGTGACACCGTGTTGGTGTATCTGCCGAACTGTCCGGCGTCTCTTATCGCCACGCTCGGCGCGTTCAAGGCCGGTGTCGCCGTCTCTCCAGTGAATCCCCAGTATCGCAAGCGCGAACTCACACATCAACTGTCAGACACGGGAGCAACGGCCGTACTTACCCACACCGCGTTGCTCGAACACGTCGACGCAGCGTTCGATGCGCTCGACACTGATCCGGTCGTTGTCGCGGTCGGGGGGAGTGCCGATCACGTCCATTCCTTCGCAGACGTTCGGGGCGAGGAGCTGTTCGTCGAACGGACGGGCGACGACGTGGCACTGTTGCCGTACACCTCGGGCACGACGGGCACGCCGAAAGGCGTCCAGCTCACCCACCGGAACGTCCGAGCACAACTGAACGCCGTGCTCGCCCGCTCTCACGAACTCGAAGCCGAAGCGGTTCGAAGCCTCGTTTGGCTCCCGTTGTACCACATCACTGGTTTCACCCACGCCGCGTTACAGCCACTGATCCGTGGTGGGCGCGTCTGTGTGCGAAGTGCTGCCAATTGGGACGCCACCGCCTGTATGGAGCTGATCGGGGAAAAGCGGATTACCCATTTCATCGGCGTCACAGCGATGTACGTCGACATGGTCACTGCCGACACGTTCGGGGAGTACGATCTGACGAGCCTCGAAACAGCCATCGAAGGGGGTGCGAAGATGTCTGTCTCCGTCCAACGAGAGTTCGAAGCGACCGCCGGTGTGGAGATGGGTGAGGGATACGGACTGACCGAAACCCATGGTGCGACACACACCCAGTCGGGATCGACGTTCGGACTTCGTCCGGGGACGGTCGGTCAACCCTCGCGCATGACTGACTGTAAGATCGTCGACGACGCGGGAACGGAGGTTCCACCCGGTGAGGCGGGCGAGCTGCTCGTCCGTGGCCCACAGGTGATGAAGGGGTATCACGACATGCCCGACGCCACCGCGGACGCCTTCACCGACGACGGTTACTTCCGGACCGGTGACATCGCACGCAGAGACGAAGACAACTACTACGAGATCGTCGACCGCAAAAAACATGTGATCGTCTCGGCTGGCTACAACGTCTACCCAAGCGAGCTTGAAGCGGTGCTCGGCGAGCACGATGCCGTCGCCGAAAGCGCCGTGATCGGTGTTCCTGACGAGCGACGAAACGAGGTCCCGAAAGCGTTCGTCGTTCCCCGGTCGGATATCGAGGTCGGTGCCGATATCACAGCCACGGAGCTTACGGAGTTCGTTCTCGACACTGTGGCTCCGTACAAACACCCCCGTGAAATCGAGTTCGTCGAGGAACTCCCACGAACGACCTCCGGGAAGATCCAGAAGTTCAAACTACAAGACACCGGCCAGTAGAACCGTCCGTGGGCTGCTATCGTTCGGAAGCGTTCGATAAGAGTGAACGAATAAACCGTCTGTTCCGCACAACGAGCGAGTCCGTTACAGTAGTACCCTCGTAACTCCTGGATCGACTATGTCTATGCATCGCTACTTCGGGATCGGCTACGGAGATGTTCAATCACATCGAACGGTTCAGATACGGCGACTCCTCAGATCAATTCCTCGAAGGAGGTCGGATATTCACGAAGCACGTACCCGTCTTCGGTGGCAGTAACGATTCCGTGGCGTTGTAGATGGTCGAGGTGAGCGTACGCCTCGCCGGGACCGTGCATGACGTGGATGCCTTCGAGATCACCGAACAGGTGCGCGCTCGTCTCCCACGCGGTCGCTGGACCGTGGTCAGCCACCACGTCACAAACCCGCTCTGCGCGCTCGCGGTGGTGCTCGACGATCGATCGGGCGCGGTCGGTCGGATCGGTGATGACGTCGCGGTGTCCCGGCCACACCCGTACGAACTCCCGCGTTGCGATCGTCTGTAAGGTGTCCCGGTAGCGTTCGAGCGGGCGGTCGACGCGAACATCCGCACCGCCGACGTTTGGCGTGTACACTGGAAGCAATGCGTCACCGCCGAAGGCCGCCAAACCGTCGTCAGTGTGAAATTCGAAACAGCACTGGCCAGCAGTGTGACCCGGTGCGTGACGCACGTTTAACCGGCGTCCAGCGACATCGATGCTGTCGCCGTCCGTGACTGTCTCGACGTGTTCCGGTTCGTCTACGAGCGTGTCACTCATCTCCAGACGATCGAGTAGGGCGTTGCGGTCTGACGCCGGAATCCCCCACGCCTCGAACTGTTCGCGCTGTCGAGTTCGGAGGGCTTCGAGCGCGGATTCCGCCCGGCGGACCAACGGAGCGTCGTCCTCGTGGACGTAGACGGTCGCTCCGCTTTCGCGTTGAATCGTCCCGGCGAGCCCCGCGTGGTCCGAGTGCCAGTGTGTCAGAACGACCGTGTCGATCTGCTCGAAATCGATATCGTGTGTCGTGAGCTGTTCCCGCAACGTCCGTTCGGTTTTGGGTGTCGCAACACCTGTGTCGATCAGCGCCACCGCATCGTCGTCTTGAAGGAGATACACGCTGTTCTCGCCTTCGAATTCGGCGTTCCCCAACCGTACTACCTGCATGATTCGATATTCCGTTGGGTGGCTATCACAGTTACGACCGCTCGATCTCTCGATGACTGGTCATTTATGTGTACGCCTGCATGTCGGTGAGTTCGTAGCCGACGACGAGCTTCTGGATCTCGGTGGTGCCGTCCGGAATCGTCATCGTCCGAGCATCGCGGTAATACCGTTCGAGCGGGTAGTCCTTCGAAAGTCCGTTGCCACCGTAAATCTGCAGTGCTTCGTTGGTCACTTCGACGGATTTCTCACACACCCACCCTTTCGAGAGCGACGACAGCATCCGGGCCTCCGGGTCTCCAGCAGCGATCCGCTCGGCGGCGTGACGGGTCAACAGCCGACTGGTTTCCAGACCAGCACGGATGGTGTAGAGCTTCTCTTGGATGAGCTGATGTTGAGCGATCGGTTTGTCGAACACCTCCCGATCGGTCGCGTAGTTTATTGCTGCCTCGTAGGCAGCCTGCATGATCCCCACGGAGATCGTCGCCATCCCGTTTCGCATCGATGCGAACATCGTGTTTAGCGGGTTCGCGCTCGTGGCTGACGTCCCGAGAAATGAATCGTCCGGATCCATCCGACCGTCACTCATGGCGTTCATCACTGCTCGTGAGAGCTTGTTGTCCCTCGGAATCCGACAGTCGTCTAAAAACATCTGTCCGGTTGGAGACCCCTTCCAGCCGAGCTTCTCGAGTTGCGTGGTTTCGAACGGCGCAGTTTTCTGATCGATAAGAAACATATCTCGGCGATCCTGTTCCTCGTCCCACGCCACGACGAGCGCGATATCGGCGATGGGCGCGTTCGAAACCCACGTTTTCTCTCCGTTGAGAACGTACTCATCGCCGTCTTTGACGGCCGTCGTGTTCGGAACTTTCGTGTCGGAACCGCCATCTGGTTCCGTGATCGCGAAACAGCCGACGAGTTCGTTGTTTTCCAGTTCGGTGGCGTAGGCGTCTCGGGTTCGCTCCGAAAAGAGGTCCATCATCTCGACCACCATCGACATCCCCATCGTCACTTGAAGGCTCGGCCAGACACGAGCTACTTCTTCGCGGACGATCGTGTTCGTGATCGGATCGTCGAAGGTGTCTTGAGCGTACGGACCGACGTCGATCTCGGCCATCGTTTGCATGTACTCGATCGCTTCCGCTTTCGTCAAGGGTGTCCGGTCGGCCTCTGGCAACTCCGGTGCGATCTCGTTTTCAAGGAACTCTCGCACCGAATCACGTACCATCCGTTGTTCTTCGTTGAGCTTCATTGGTCTCTGTACGTTCCACATCATTACCGTTCTGTGTTAAGTCTTCTCGTCAATCACGGAAAACCGGCCGTCGTTCAACTGTAAGAGCGTGTCTCTGCACCTTGAAGTGTCCACTGTTCATACAGTATTAAACGTGAGAACTGTTTGGACGGTCATCACTGTTCGAACGGAATCCACTTCCACTAGACAGATTTGTATTACAATAACTTATCATGTAAAGAATTAAATCAGAAAATATACATTATTATAGTATTGGATATTCGAATTTGTAGGGGGACATTGCGGCCTTTAAGTCGATACTAGATATAGTTGTTGATTATATTTATAAAATACTTACATTACAATTTAATATCAATTTAGTGATCGTCACAGATAGAACGATCGTTGTACGAACGTAGGCGTTGTGATCGGGTGTCCTCCGGTTTTCCGTTAATTTCCGTGTTTTGTCACGCACATCGGAAGCCCCATCACTTCTACCGACTCGACGTCGGGGGCTTTCACGACCGCTTGCCCTTTTCCGAACTTGGGGATGTCCCGTTTGAACTCGCGGGGGACGGACGGGACTTTTTCGACGATCTCCTCGCGCAGTCCAAGGAAGACGTTCGTATTGATCTGCTTGAGGACGTCGTCGTCGATGTCTTCGGGATTTTGGGTGATCATCAACAGTCCAAGCTTGTCCTTTCGTCCTTGCTTGACCGCCTCCCGTGCTCGTCGTACGATGTACTGCTCGCGGAGCAAGTCCGGTTCGGAGAAGTAGTTGTGCGCCTCGTCGACAGCCACGAGCATCGGCGTGTTTTTGATCGGATCGACGACGTGGTGGTCGTCGATCTTGTTTTCGATGATGTACGATAGGATCGAGAGCACGACGAGCCGTTCGTTGGTTCCACGCAGGTGACTCGTCGGAATGACCGTTACCTGCCCCTCTCTAAACATGTCGCTTGCGAGTTCCGGAAGCGAGGAGATCCCGTGGTCGAAGACGGTCTCGAACGTGGTGTCGTTGATCCGTCGGACCATCGCACTCCACGTCTGGTTTGCGATCTGGGCGTCGTCTTGCAGGGTTCGGTCGTTCGTGACGTACCGTTTGAACCCCTCGTACGTCGGTGGCTCGTGTTCCACGCCGTCGTCGAAATACGAATCGAGTGCCAGCTCAAGTGCGCTGCGGATCGTCTCGCGGGGCTGGTAGGGCATGAGCAGTTGTGGCCGCGATTCGACGAGTTCGAAGGGGATCCCGAACGATTGGTGGGTTCCAGTTCCAGGGGGAGAGACGTTTTCGACGGTCGGAACGAACACCTCGAGGTCGTCGACACCACCGACCTTGATACCGTGTCGACGGAGCCGTCGCTCAGCTTTCTCTCCTATGTCCGGATCGACGCCCATCTCCCAGTATTCGTTCTCCGGGTCGATTATGACGACGTTCAGCCGGCTGTGTACCGTTTCGCCGGTCTCGTGGCGTTCGATGGGGTAGCGCTTACCGTCGACGAACTGGCGAAGCAGGTTTTTCGTGAAATGTGTTTTCCCTTTCCCGGTCGATCCGGCTACGAGAAGGTGTCGAAAGACTGCGGGTTCTCCGGGCTGTTTCTCCGTCGTCTCCGGATCGATACCGGGATTCGACAGGTAGTAGGGAAACGGCTGTCTCTCGATTTCCATTTCGGTACCACCGACCGAGAGATAGCCACAAAACACGCCGTCGTCTGGAATCCCAAGTCCAGTTCTGAGATATTCGTCTTCACGGGAGAGGCTCACTGGCGTGTTCGGCTTTGGAATCCGGTTGACGATACCACGATCGAGTTCGAGTTCGTCCGTAGAAGCGTCCGGACTGAGGATCGCTATCGGATCGAGCACGGCGAGTAGAACGAACTCGGACTCGTCGAAATCCCGATGACGGCTGATGTGGTTGTGGGTGTCAGATTTGTCGTCGAGATCCGTGTACGGTTCGTACCGAAGCCTATCGGTCGCCGCGAACAGCACATCGTCGCTGTCTGGATAGGGGATCTGAACGTAATCTCCGACCCGAACCGTCTCCCGTTCGTCAGTCATGATGAACGCAGTGACGTTGTCGTCGTCCCGTCCGATCATGATCTCCTCGCTCGCCAGCACGTGCCCGATTTCGCCGTCAGCAGGATCGGTAGATGGACTGGGCACTGGCGTTTCGGGAACGCCGTTGGTGCTGGGATCGGATGTCTCAGTCGTTCGGGTGGTCCTCGTCTCGTTCGCGTCGTCTTCGAGTGCCGGGTCGTCGTTCAACAGGTCATCTATCTCGTCAGTCATCGTTTAGTGCTCTCTTCGATGTCGCTCCAGCGGCCGTCCCAGTTGTGATCAAAGGACGCTTCGCTCGAACGAATCATGTTTCGAATCGTTTCGCGGTTTTCCCTCGTAATGGTGGCGATGCGATCCGCACGGTCGATAGCACCCGGTACGTCCTGTGTTTTAGCGATCTCTTTGAGGACTTTGTACCGGATCGCGGTTCGTCGGTCCTCGTCACTAACCAGCAGGTACGGCGATTCGACGCGGAGCACGTCCCCGGTTTTTGGCAGTCGAACGTAGAAAAAGGCCCGACGGTAATCCCGTGGATCCCCGTGTGACAACTCGCCGTCGACACTGGTGAGCAGATCGACCGCCCGGTTTTCGAGGATGAGGTTTTCCTGTACGAACCATGATGTGTACGTCAGGTGATCGAGACTGTCATCTCGCAGTACCTCGCCCATGAACTGGTGGTCGCGAGTCCACGGAACGTCGAGACGACCACCGTTCTCGTCGGTGAGGTCGTTTCTGGCGATCTTCTCTTCGAGGGCGGACAACATTTCGTCGATGGTCGATGTTTTCACGACACCGACGACCGGGAGATTCGCCGTCACCTGTGCATCGATGAAGTCGACGTAATTCCGAAGAATTCGCCGGGGAAGCTCTGACGATTCCGCTGGTGTCGGTCGACCACTGTCTTCGAGTAGCAGCCAGTACACGACACCGAGCGGATACACTGCTCCGTCGATGAAACAAACGCCATCGATCTGAGTCCGGTTGCTGATGAGGTGTTCGCTTTCGGCGAGGTGTTGGGCAGCTGTTGCGACCGCTTTCGAGAGATCCCGTAGCTGTCCGACATCGGGCAACCGAAACCGGATCACCTCGCCATCGACGTTTCCGTCGGAGACGGCGGTGCTGTGAAGCGTGCTGTCGCTATCGGTGAAATACACCACGGTTTTGATCGTCCCCTCAGCTTCGATCGATCGATCGCTTTCAGCACCGGCGACACCGAGTTTCGCATACGCCGTATCGACGATCAATCCGTTGTTGAACTCGATCGGCTGCGTCGTGCTCGCGTCGAGTCCGTAGGTCGGTTGTGGCCACGGGTCTTCGTTCCACGTCCCCAGCTCTCTGAGACGGGTTTTCTGATACCGAGGCTCGCCTAACGGGACGATGGCCCCTCCCGGTTGGCCGAGGTGGTCGAACAGTTCCCGTGCGTACTCAGCCTGTTCGTCCTGTTCTCGTGGGACGTTCGCGTCGATATGCTCGAACAGATCTCGAACGACCGACAGAGCCCTCGGATCCATCAATCATCACCCACCGCCGTCGTATCACCAGCGGACCGCATCTCGATCTGGCTGGTGTTGGTTTCCTCATCAATGGTGATGCGACATTCGTTGTCCGCACCGTGGATGAGACGTTTGTCGTGGCTGACGACGATGATTTGGGGAACGTCCCAGCTTTTGATCGTGTCTAACATCTCTTCGAGTTGGCTGACGTGCCCCTCATCGAGGAACGTCGTCGGTTCGTCGAGAATGAACGGCGGAAGCGTCCCTCGGTCGTCTCCTTTCAGCTCCGCAATGAGACGATAAATTCCGGCTCGAAGCGCGAGGTTGACGATCGCCCGTTCGCCACCGCTCGCGTTGCTCGGATCCTCCAGTTGTTGGTCATCACGCAGAAGTTTCAGATCGTATTCAAAACCACCGCTGGTTTCGATCTCCCGGATGACTACTTGCTGGTAGCTGCTGTTTTTGTACACTTCATCGAAGATGTCGTTCGTGTATTCGCGCAGATAACTGAGATACTGCTCGCGTAGCTTCGATTTCGAACGGCGATAGACGGCCAGCATCGTATCGATCTCCCCGACGGTTGCGTCCGCCCACCGGTGGTAGCGCTCGTAGCGGTCGATATCATCTTTCAGCCCGCGAAGGCTTTCTAGATCTTTCTCACGGGAGGTCCGCTTTTCTCGGAGAGACTGTATCTTCGATTCGTGCTGTGTTACCGTCGCTTCTCGCTCCTCGATCCGTTCTGTCACCTTCTGGCGGTTCTCGCGGAGAGTGTCGATGTCTGTTTCGCCGAGTTCCACCTCGAACTCCTCTTTTTCCCGTTTGAGCGTACTGAGGCGCTGATTTAGGCTCTCGATTTTCTCTTCACAGTGGGCGATCGTCTGTTTCAGCCGATCGATCTCGCTGCGGTGTTCACCGATCGCCTCGTACCGTTCGACTGCTTGCTCGACGACAGATTTCTCCTTTTCGACCCGTTCGACCTGTTTTTCAGCGGTTTGCACCGCTTTCTTACACTCCGTAACCGTCTGTCGTTGGGACTGGATCTGTGATTCTACCGCTTCGATGTCCGTCCGGATTTCTTCGAGGTCCGTCTCGTACTCTTCGACCATCGTTTCGATCTCCGTAACTGCGTCTCGAAGCGTTTCTACGGTTTCTCGGTGGCGTTCGACCGCTTCGAATGCCGCACGAACCACGTTTCCCTCCTCGATGGCCGCTTGGTGGGATTCGATCAGCTCTTCCCGTTCGGCTGCGTCCCGTTCGAGTGTTTTGATGTCGGCTTCGAGTTCCCGAACGGCGTTCTGTCGCTCGCCGAGCTCGGTTGAGAGCGAATCGATGTCCGCCTGAGCCGCTTCGATCTGCGTACGTTTCTCCTCGCGCTCGTTCCGACGCGGTGTGAGGACGTCTGCTCGGTAGGCAATCGCGTCGTGAACCCCTTTCAACAGGGCATCCACGTCGTCGCGTTCGTCCTGTCGGTCGGCCTTAGCCGCGCGTCGCTCGGAGAGCGTGTCCGTTGTCGTGGCCAGCTCTTCTCGTTGTCGTTCGATCTCCTCGTCGACGTGTGCGTCTTTGATCGGCTGTCCACACGTCGGACATGTCTCGTGGTCGTCGAGCGTTCGAAGCGTTTCGAGTTCCGACTCGATCTGTTCCTTTCGGGCGTCGAGACGGGCGATCTCCTCGTTGATGGACTCGATTTCGCTCGTCAACGTCGACCGTTTGGCAGGGATCCGTTCGTCACGGACCGTGGCTAAGGAGTCGGGTGAAATATCGATGCCGAGCGCTCTGCTGGTCTGATCGAGTTCGTGCACACGATCCTGGAACTCCGATTCCGCTGTGGTGACAGCCTCCGTGAGAGCTTCCAGTTCACTCCGGCGCTCCTCTAGGGTCTCGTGAGCGGACTCTAGCTCGCGTTCTTGTTCCTCAATAGCGGCCCGTATCCGTTCTCGCTCGCTCGTTTTTCCATCGAGCTTCGTCCGAATCCGAGTGAGTTCCTTTTCCGTTTGCTCGCGTTTCTCATCGAGCTGCTCGATACGGGTGTCGATCCTATCCCGATCGGTGATCTCGTCATCGCCCGCATCGGGTAGGAACGCGCCCGCTTTTCGGTTTCGTTCCTCAATGCGTTGATTGAGCGTCCCTTGGGCTTTGGCTAGCTCTGTTCGCTTTGCTTCGAGTGCTTCGCGTCGTTCTTCGAGGGCGGTCTCTACCGATGCTGCCGTATCCTCTTTCTCCGAATGACGTTGTTCGAGATCCTCAAGCGCGTCTCGTGCGTTCTGTAACGCTGCCTCGCGTTTCGTTCGTTGCTGGTGTGCCGTAGTATAATCGTCTTGAACCGCCTCGACAGCGCGCCGCGCGGCTTTTTCGGTGCTCAGGTCGTGCTCAACCGATTCGTTCAGACTGGCGATCTTCGCCTCTATGTCTGTGATCGCCGCCTGTGCGGTCTCGATCTCCTCTCGCGCGTCGTGGCGCTTGCGCTCTGTCGTGGTGCGCGACGCTGCGGCCTCGGAGAGCTGCTCTTCTTTCGTCTCTATTTTCTTTCGCGTCGTTTCGTAAGCGTCGATCTGTCCATCGAGGGTCGTCCGGTGCTGTTCGAGCTTTTCGATGTACGCCTTGATCTCCGCTTTGTCCGCTTTGACCTCCTGTATCTCCTCGGTCAACTGCTGGATCTCCGCCTCGAACTGCGCTTCGTCTCGCTCGTACTCTCGTTCGCGTTTTTTCTCTGCGTTCTCACGCGCCGTTTCGTTGGCCCGTCGAACGCGCTTTGCCCCGCGCTTTGCGCCTTCCATCTTCGAGATGTAGGCGTCGATGGCGTCAAGATCGAGCAAACTATCGATGAGTTCAGTTCGTGTGTCCGCGTCGATGAGGCGGTTGATCTCACCCTGTCGAACGTAGACGCTCGCAGAGAAATCGTCCTCATCCATCCCGAGGAGCTCTCGCATCTTCGCTTTGACGTTACTAACCTGACTGATCGGTTCGGCAAACGCCGGCGACGTTACCGTCGCGCTCGGTCCCGTACTCGTGGCGTAAAACGTCCACTCGACGGTGTAGTCAGTTCCGTCCAGTTCGAAGGTCAACTCGACGTGGGCTTTGTCTTCTCCGCGACGAATGAGATCGTCAAGGGTGAAGCTTTGCTCACCAGCAGTCGTGATGTCTGAGAGAAACAACCCCCCAAAGATACCAACCAGTAGTGACGTCTTTCCGACGCCGTTTGCGCCATGAATCAGGATCGTTCCCTCTGGAAACGTTACGGTCTGATTCTTGTAGCTCCGGACGTTCTGAAGCGTCAGTTCTTTAATTTTCATTCGATCCCTCCGTCTGTTCGGTGTCCGCAAACGCGTTCGCTCGTGCTCGTTCGATGTCGTCTTCGATCTCGTCGGCCACGTCGCTTTTGGCGTTCGGCAACGATGGATCCCCCCGAACCCGCTCGTCGATCGCAAGGGCGGTGTCACTCAGCTCTTCATCCGCTAGCTGTTCCTCGATGATCGCATCCGGCTCTCGGACGCTTCCGTTCGGTTTCTCGTTCAGTTCGATCTCCCGTCGTCCCCGGTCGTCTTTGACCTTACACACTGCTGCGCCTCGATCCATGACTGCGCTGTACACGTCGCTCGACGTCACAGCGGTGCGCACCCCATGGAGGGTAGTGTGCGTGACGGTGTTATCGAGATCGTACTGATCGAGTGCCGACGCGACGCGACCATGGACATCACCGTCGCTGAACTCGATCGAGAGCGATACGAATTCACGGGTGTCGAGTTCGTGTCTATGCCGGCGGAGCGTTCCATCCTGGATCTCTAGGAGACTGACGCTCCGCGGTTCCGTTTCGTCGATACTACACCGCTCGGTCGAGCCAGCATACCAGACTGGAACGCCGGCGATGGTGGTCTCGACCGGCTTGTGGTAATCACCGAGCGCGAGCGCATCGATATCGATCCCGACGCGTTCGAGCACTTCTGTCGTCGGATGGTCGGCGATAACGTCCTCGGGCCCCGGAATTGGTGGAGTGAGGAGCTGATGCATGCAGAGGAGTGTGAACGTATCCGACGCTTCCGGTGGCTCCAGAGTGAAGTCTGTGGAGTGCCACGATGGACTCGTAACGGCGTCGATCCCATAGAGCGCGACGTCATCGACCATCGTCGGGGTTCTCGACAACCGGTGAGCAGTCCCCGTCTCGTGAATGAGATCGAGCCACTGCTCGTCCATCTTCCGATCGTGGTTTCCAACGATGCCGTAGAAGGGGATGTTTGCCTCTTCGAGTTTCCGAAGCGTTTGCACACAGCGGGTAACCTCTGGAAGAGATGGCATCCGGCTGTCGAACAGATCGCCGGTGTGAATGACAGCATCGACGCCTTCGTTCACGGCGATATCGATGGACTGCTCGAACGCTGCCGCCATGTCATCCGCTCGTATCTCATTCCCGTATTGACGGTTTCCGAGGTGAGTATCGCTAACGTGAAGGAGGGTCGTCATTGCTATCGTATTTGTTATCTTGCCGTCCGAGCGGGGTAAGCGTTTGTGAACCGGAGTGCCCGAGCAGTAGGGGTACGAACCATCGACACCGACATACACATGTGATATCAAATAAGTTCTGATTATCAAAATATATCATATAATAAATTTAATCTGACATTATTGGTTTGAACGACGTTTCGACCGAGATCCAGTTCCATGTGTTTTGGGATGTTTCACGCGCCGGTAATAACGATTTCTATCTCTATCGAGGGTCGTGTTGTCGATTATCGGTTCGCTTTTCGCTATCGAACTACTGCCACGAAGGCTACTCACAGCTAGCCCTCTTCGTTTTACCAATCGAAACTATCCCCATAAATATAATTTTTCTATCATAGTTAGATATCTGATCACTATCGACGACAGTAAGCGGCCCGATTCGAACGAATGTATCTCGTTCGGCGTTCGTATATAGTGATCTCAAAATGGCTACTTGATTTTATAGTTCTGATCCACCATAGCTCAAGGTAGGTGTTGTAGAATGAGTGATCGATCGATACCAGGGTACACGCTCGGCGAAGAATCGATTCCTGAGCCGCCCATCGGGATGGAGGAGTTCGATCGGCTCAAACAGTCCATCATGTTCACCGAGGACGACGAGGAACACCTGCGGGAAGCCGGTACGGTGCTCGAACCCCAGATCGAGGAGATTCTCGATCTCTGGTATGAGTTCATCGGTGATCACGAGTTTCTCCTCCACTTTTTCACTGATACTACGACCGGCGAACCGGACGAGGAGTATCTCGAACGGGTTCGCAGCCGGTTCGGTCAGTGGATCCGGGATACGTGTGATACACCGTACGACGAGGCGTGGCTCGCCTACCAGTTCGAGATTGGCCATCGCCACCACCGATCGGGGAAAAACCGGACTGACGACGTCGATTCCGTCCCGAACATCGATCTCCGGTACGTCATCGCGTTCATCTATCCGATCACGGCGACGATTCGGGACTTCCTCGCTACCGGCGACCACGGCGAGGCAGCGGTTGATGCGATGTACCACGCGTGGTTCAAATCGGTCGTGTTGCAGGTCACGATCTGGAGCTACCCTTACGTCCACGACGACGATTGGTGAGCGCGCTATCTTTCTACGAGGAGAAAATCCGCTGGTTACGGCGGAAGTGAACCGGACACCACCGATATAAACCACTGTCGATTTACGTCCCGTGCCTGAAATCGAGAAGGTGAGATGGATCTCTATCGAAATATATCGACTCCTGTCGCTTTCAACTCGGCAGTCGTATTCACTCGATCGTGATCGATCGACGTGTCTCTGCAAGCAACGACTGCACGTCGACCGGTGTTCCGGTTCGGTTGCTTTTCATCGCGGCTGCTATCAACGCCATCGACTGGAGGTTGTCTCGAACGTTCGTTGCCATCGGCTCGCCGCCGTCCAGCCAGTCTACGAACTGTTCGATGAGCCACGTGTTGTCCCATTTGTCCTGTTCGTCGAGAGCCACCGGTGTGCCCGCCGTCGTCCGTCCACCGACGACACCCTCTTGTTCAGGATCGTACGGATATCGAACCAGCTCCCGATCGTCGAGAACGAGGGTTTCGTTCCGGCACTCTGCACGAAGGTAATCGCTGTTCCATCCGTTGAGTGTGACGGCGTTTGCCTTCGCGCCTTCCCACGTCGCTCGTGTTCCGTTCTCGAATCGGAGCTGTACCAGTGCTTGGACGTCACCCTCGTATTCAGCCCATTCGGGACACCACGTGTCTGCATACACCGTTTTACACTGGCTGCCGGCCATGTCAGCGATAAAATCGAGCTGGTGGACCGCTCCTTCGATCATGAGAACGTCCTCCATTTCGTGGCGAAACGCGCCCCACGTTCCGTAGGAACGAGCGTTGCACGTGAATCGACCGACGAGGTAATCGAGCTGTCCAGCGGTATCGCGCCGTAGTTGTCTTCTGAACGATGTTTTATCCCTGTCGAACCGGTGGCTCATCGTGACACCCATCTTCAACCCGGCTCGAGACACTTTCTTAGCGATCCGAACGGACGCCTCGAGCGAGTCGGCGATCGGTTTCTCGCTCAGGATGTGAAGGTCGTGTTCGATGGCCGCGTCGACGACGTCTTCGTGGAGCCACGGAGGGATCACGATCGTGCAGGCGTCGGCCTCGACTGCCTCGAAAGCGGTCGCTACATCGGTGTAACACTGGTCTGGGTCCAGTCCGAGGTGCTCGATCGCGTTCTCGTGTTGTTCTGAATCCACATCGACCGCGGCAACGACGTCGATCAGCCCGTCCTCGACGTTCTCGGGTAGATACGTCGAACACCAGTGTGCACCCTGTCCTCCAGTCCCCACCTGAATGATTCGATACGTCATGACTACGATCGGTCGAGACGGCGATATCCAATAACTGTTACTGATTCGGAAGTATGTGGCGGCAGGTGGAACTACTCCTTGAGTGCTCCCTGTGTGAGACCACTGACGATGTGGTCCTGAGCGAACATTACGAGTACTGCCATTGGGATCACGCCGATGATGCTCGCCGCCGCCATCAGATCGTAGGCCACCTGTTGGCTCCCTTGGAACTGGAAGATACCGTGTAGAATCGGTGCCCCTCCAGTGGCCGTCCCGCTCACCATCAGATACGAGAAGAAGAACTCGTTGTAAACGATGATGAATGAAAGGATTCCTGCGGTGGCGAATCCGGGAGCCGACAGCGGGATGATGATCCGAACGAGCGCGCCGAGCCGTGTCGAGCCTTCGATTCGTGCAGCGTCTTCGAGCCCCTCCGGGATCTGGGCGTAGAACGTCGACAGCAGAAAGATGATCAGCGGCATCGTGAGCGCACTGAGCGGCATGACGATACTCCACGGGGTGTTGTACAGCATCGGCGATTGTACGCCGAGGAACTCGATGTTCGCGGTGAACAGTTGGAAAAGCGGAATCAGAAACGCCACACCGGGGAAATACGAGACCACGAGTACGACCAGCAACAACGGCGTGCGTCCCGGGAAGTCGTATCGACCGAAGACGTAGCCGGCAATGCTGCCGACGAACAGCACAACGATCGTTGTCAGCGTGGCGATAATAACGCTGTTCAGCATGTAGATGTGGAAGGGGATCGTCTCGAACACTTCGACGAATACCCACGGCTGAAAGCCCTTCGGAAGCAGCCCCATATCCACGATCGATCGGTTCGGTGTCAGGGCGATCACGAGCAGCCAGTAAAACGGAAACAGAGACGCGAGCAGGAAGAACGCGATCACGACGTACAGGAGCACGCGGTAGGCCGACTCTGGGCGCTCGATGGCCCGTCGCGCGTACTGCTGGATTAGGTTTCGTTCCGTATCTTCACGGTCTCCCATCATCAGATACCAAGCCCCCCACCTTCTTCGCCGCGGAATTGGACGAGATAGATCAGTAACAACAGCCCGATGGCGATCGCAATGAGAAATGCGATCGCCGCTGCTGAGCCGTAGCGGTGGGCGTTCCACGTCGTGACGACGAGACAGCTCACTGTCGGCACCGTGTTACAGCTAGCGACGGTCTCAACGACGCCGTACACTTTGAGCGCCGCGATCGTCCGAAAGAGTAGGGCAACGAGGAGCGCGGGCAACACCAAGGGGAACGTGATCGTCCGGAAGCGCTGCAACCGTGAGGCTCCCTCGACCTTGGCTACTTCATACAGCGACCGATCGATGCTCTGGAGTCCAGCGAGTATCAGCAATGCCATGAACGCCGACTGTTTCCAGATGTCGGCGAGGATGCTGATCAAAAGCGCATCCTGACTGTTCGCAAGCGGCGAGGAGGAAATGAGCCCGAGATCGTTCAGTGGACCAACCGCGAAACCGATCGAGGGCTGGAACATGAGATAGAAGATCATCCCCTGAATCACGATCGGGACGGCCCACGGAAGGATCATGGCGACACGCGCAAAGCGCCGCCCGCGAAAGCGTTGATCAAGCACCAGCGCCATCGCAAAGCCCAAGATCGTCTCGATCACGACTGCACCGAGCGTAAACAAGAGCGTCACTGGCACAGCACTCGTAAAGGGTCGGCTCAGATCGAAAAAGGGCCGTCGGAGAATCGGATTCGCTTTGCCGGTCAGTAGATCGACGTAGTTCTGTAGCCCGACGAAGCCTCCAACGAGATCGGGGCTCAGTACGTTGTCGGCGTGCAATGAGAGGTTCGCTGTGTACAGCAGTGGCCAGATCGCCATCGATCCCAACAAGAGCAACACCGGGATCAACATGAGATAAACGAACTGGGTTTCGCTCAAGCGTTCGATACGATCCAACACGGCAAGATCGAGCCGATGGCTCGGTCGCCGTGTGTCCGTCGATGGTGTGTTTTCCGTCGCCATAGCTCAGACTGATCCTTCGATCCGTTTGAGACGATTCGCAAGCCGATCCATTCCCTCCTCCGGTGTGTAGTCTCCCATCATCACTCCGTTTGCCTCTTGGGCAACGACCTGTGACTGCTCGGGCCAGATCGTCGTTGCCGGTCTGGCAAGCGAGTGTTCGCTGGCGTAGGTGAGCGTCTCGACGTACCGACCCATGATCGAAACGTCGGTCGCACTGGCAAGCACGTCAGGTATCGGCGGGATATGACCGATGAGCGAGAAGTTTGCGAGCTGGAACGATTCGGTGGTAAGCGCTTGGAGGAATTCGACACAGGCCTCCCGGTGTTCGGTCTCGGGGTTCACCGCGTAGTTCCATCCACCGAGCGCCGCGATCGATCCGCCTGTGCCGGGATATTTCCCATCACCTTCGGGTACGCCGTAGGGCATCGGCATCACGCCCATCGATTCGCCGAGGGCATCGCTGGCACCGTTGATGTTGATCGAGTACGGCCAGTTGCGCAGTGCGACCGCGTTGTTCTGCGTGAACGGCCGCATTGACGGCGAGAGTCCCCACTGAAAGGCCTCCGTCGAGGTAATCCCCCCGGTGAACCCGTCCAGCGTATCGGGTGTGTCCGTTCCATGGATGAACGTCCGTGCCATCCGGAGCGAATCGAGCACGGGTTTTTCGGTGACCGTTACCGGTCGATCTCCGATCGTGTAGAGGTTTTCCATTGGATTTCCGAAATACGCACCACCCCACGAACTCAGAAACTCGTTGAACACACAGCACGCGAGTTGCAGTTCGGAGGCAGCCTGCCAGTTGAATCCGTAATCGACGTCGGATTGCTCGTAGACGTCCTGTAGCTCGGCGGCGAACCGCTTCCAAGAGAGCGGATCGGTCGCGTGTTGTTGCCAGTCGTACCCGGCGTTCTCCACGAGATCGCGTCGGTACTGGATCGTTGGCAGGTCGGGATACAGCGGTACGGCATACAAGTTTCCGTCGTCACCGGTCGCCGACTGGACGCTCTGGGCGACGTACTGCTCTCGGATCCGGGTGAGCGTCTCGTCGGGGAGCATGTCGTCCAAGCTCAACAGCTGGTCTCGGACGATGAACGGTCGGATCCACCCGACGTCACAGACCAGCAGGTCGGGCGTAGAGAGTCCCGCTGAGAGCCACTGCTGATACTGGGCGAGCGAGTCGTCCGTCGTCTGGCCCGGACTCGCCATCTCGATGTGGATATCCTCGGACATGCCCGCATCGTAGAGGTTTTGTGTGACCTCCGAGGCGGCGTTGCGCCATTCGTCGGGTGCAGTTATCTGAATCGTCGTTCCGTTCGATCCACTCGACGTCTCTCCCCAGCTCAAACAGCCGGCCAAACTGACGATTCCACCCGCACCGACGGACCTGAGGAGGTCGCGTCGATCGATCGAACGGACCTGGTGGTATGAACGTTCGCTCATCGTGTTGGCTTGGTCGGCTCCGAGACGATGCCGTGTGCGATCGCTTCGCCTGTTGCGGTCTCGAAAAGGTGAATGCTCGTCCGATCGAAGACGATCTCGACGGATTCGCCCTCTTCGATCGTCGAGTCGGAGGGTGCGCTCATCAGGAACTGCGAACGGCCCACGGTCTCGTCTTCGGCATCGGACCAGTCTCCGCTCGTGGCTTTTTCCAGTCCCGCGTCCAGATAGACGAAGATCTTCTCTCCGATCGGTTCGAGTACGTCGACGGTTGCGTCGATCGGCTCGGTGTTCTCCGGCAGGTCGGCGTCAGGGAAATGGATGTGTTCGGGACGGATCCCGAGTGTAACGTCGGACACACCATCGCAATCGATATCACCGAGATCGATGCGCAGGCTTTCGGCGACGAACTGTGTCCCCTTGATCGAACCGTCGACGAAGTTCATCGAGGGAGAGCCGATGAAGCCGGCGACGAACCGATTGGCTGGCTCGTTGTAACAGGTCAGTGGCGGAGCGATCTGTTGGAGCGTCCCGTCGTTTATCACCGCAACGCGATCCGACATCGTCATCGCCTCCTCTTGATCGTGCGTGACGTAGATCGTCGTCACGTCCAGCTCACGCTGGAGCTGCTGGAGTTCCGTGCGCATGTGGACGCGCAGCTTCGCATCCAAGTTGGCGAGCGGCTCGTCCATCAGAAAGACCGACGGATTGCGAACGATCGCACGGCCGATCGCGACGCGTTGGCGCTGGCCACCGGATAGCTCGCTCGGACTGCGCTCAAGCAGCCCTTCGAGTTGGAGCGTCTCGGCGGCGTCGTTCACTCGTCGCTCGATCTCCTCCGGATCGGTGTTGCGGATTCGGAGTCCATAGCTGATGTTATCATACACGTTCATGTGGGGAAAGAGAGCGATGTTCTGAAAGACCATCGCTAGATTACGATCCTTCGGCGGAAGGTCGGTCACATCTTGATCGTCGATGAACACCTTTCCGTCGCTGGGTGTCGTTAGCCCTCCGATCATCTCGAGCGTCGTCGATTTTCCACAGCCGGACGGACCGACGAGCGAGATGAACTCGCTATCGGCGATGTCAAGGTCGATCCCGTCGACCGCGACGACGTCGTCATACTGTTTGGTAACCGTTGCTAAACGAAGCGATCCCATACTGTTTTACAGTCTCTATTACATCATAAATAGATGTTGGTCGTTGGGGTGGTTCTATATGCAACACGTCATTCGAGTCGGATCGTGTTTACGCGGACGGTTCCACCACGAACCACGAGACAGAGATCCTGTCTGTTTCCAGTCATCCCGCTCACGGGGATAGAGAGCTCCGTGTATTCGTACACGTCACCGGTCGACGGCACGTCGGTCCGGCCGAACAACCGTCCGGATCGAGAGCCATGGCGGAGTTCGATCGTCGTCGAGGTGGGCTCCGATCGGGCGACCGAAACGGTCGCTTCAGTTGGCTTGTGTCGGAGATCGACATCGGCGAACGAGATCCACGATCCATCGGTCATGCCGACGACCGTTCCGTCCATCCGTGACCGATCGAGTAGCTCGACCTCCGACCACGACCAGTCGTCGGCATCGACTGCCCGCGTCTCCTCGGATAGATCGCGCGGTGGAATCCGTTCACCGTTGACCCGTAGTGATCCGCGTAGCCGGATGTCATCGGAGGCAGCACCGACGAGCACCGAATGGCTCGCCCGTTCGACGATCCGTTTTCGTCGTGTTACGTCCCAAACGGAGAACGCCTCGTGATCGATGGCGCATTCGACCGTCGTGCTCTCACCGGGTGCGAGGTGCACCCGATCGAATCCCCGGAGAACGCGATCGGGGTGAGTTGTTCCTGACTGGTGCCGTGTGGTGTAGAACTGGACGACTTCGTCAGCAGCCATCGATCCGGTGTTGGTCACTCGGACGCTGATGGTCGCGGTGGCACCCGATTCGAGCGGCCCTCGTGGGGACACACGGAGATCGTCGTATTCGAAGCTGCTGTATGAGAGTCCGTGCCCGAATGCGTACAGCGGATTCGCCTGTCCGTAGCGATAGGTCATTCCCGTTTCGGCGATGTTGTACTCCGTTATGTCCGGCAGTTGCTCGACAGATCGCGGCCACGTCTGGGGCAACCGACCACCGGGAGAGATGTCGCCGACCAACACGTCGGCCACCGCGCGACCGGTTTCCTGCCCGGCATGGCTCGTCCACAGGATCGAGGGAAGACGCTTTTCTTCTTCTACGCGAACGGGATAGCTGCTTTCGATAACCAGTACGGTCTGTGACTGGGCGTCAGCGACGCGCGCGAGTAACTCCCGTTGGGACGGAGCAATGGCAAGCGTTTCGCGATCCCGTGTTTCACGGCCACCCATCAGGGGGTGTGTGCCGACCACGACGACAGCGACGTCCACGTCGCTCGCGGTTTCGATCGCCGTCTCGATACCGTCGTGGCGTACGTCGCGAACGAATCTGGTGGCGTCGGACCGCTGTTCGGCAGTAGCGTGAAGCGATCCATCCGTGATCGCTACGTAGCGATCGCTGCTCGGGTGTCGAAGCACTACACCATCGTCGACATCGACGAACTCGAAGGCCTCTTGGACCACCTCCCAGCCCGCGGGCCGTTCCGAAGAGTTGATGAGTTGGTCGCCATCGACAGTCACGTACCGGTCGTTCGCCGTTGCCCGGAGCGTCCATGCGGTTTCCGTCCACTGTACCGTTTCGAACAGCTGTACGTTAGGAGCGTCGGTATCGCTGAGTCCGAGGACGCCGCCGCCTTTGCCGACACCGGCTGTGACGTACTTCCCCGAGTCCCGTTCCCGAAGCGCGATCCGATCGGCGCCGACGGCGGTGTGAACCTGTTCGGCACCGATCCGATCGCGTACACCGTCCTCGGGGGTGTTCCGGTACGGCATCGTCCCGCTGTACCAATCCTCGAACAGCCTGTCGGATAAGGGTCCGAGAACGGCAACGCTGTCGTCTTCCGAAATCGGAAGCACTTCGGGATCGTTTTTGAGGAGAACGGTCTGTTTGCGTGCTGTCTCACGGGCCAGCTCTCGATGAGCAGGCCGTCCGATGACGTCAGCAGTGAGATCCGCGTAGGGATCTTCCGACGGCGGCAAAAACTCTCCGAGCAGTGCCCGAACCCGTAGAACGTGACCGACTGCTTCGTCGAGATCCGCCTCGTCCAGATACCCCGCATCGAGCGCGCCGAGTAGTGCCTCGGTCGTGGTTGAACTGTCGGATCCATGTTCGGTGAAGCTGTCCAAACCCGCGGTCAGTGCACTGGCGCGGGCTTTCTCCTTCGATTCGAAGTAATCTTGGGCCTCGGTCAGGTTCATCGGTGCCCACGCGTCGCTGACGTTCAGCACCGATCCACCGTCGGGTGCCCAATCGCGGACGTATCGGTTCAAAAACGGTGAGACCGTCATCGGCCGCCCGTTGAGGAGGTTGTACGATGCCATCACTCCGACAGCGTTGCCTGCCTCGATCGGGGGACGGAAAAACGGGAGGTAATAGTCGTGTAACAGCCGGGGCGGTATCTCGGCGTTGGTGGTCGTCCGATCGGTCTCATTGTTGTAGCCAATGAAATGTTTGAGCACCGGTGCCGTTTTGAGATAGTTCGGGTCGTCACCAGTGAGACCGTCCGTGTATGCTGTTGCGATCGCACCACTCAACAGGGGATCCTCTGAATACCCTTCTTCGTTCCGTCCCCACCGAGGATCTCGGAGCGGATCGACCGTTGGCGACCAAACGTTGAGACCGACTGTTCCGGAACTGGCGTTGTGTTTTCCCCGGACCTCATCACCCACGGCACTGCCGACTCGTTCGATCAACCCCGGATCCCACGTGCTACCCAGTCCGATGGCCTGCGGAAAGACGGTCGCTTCCCCGAGCCACGCAACGCCGTGTAACGCCTCCGTCCCAGTCCGAAACGAATCGAGATCTACGCTCGGAATCGACGGTTGGTACTGGTGTAATAACGACACCTTCTCCTCTGTAGCGAGACGATCGATCACTTCCTCGATGTGGTCGTTCACGCGCTCTGAGCCACGCGCTTGCTCTTCGGTGCGATCCTCTTCAGAATCTGCACTCACGGCGGTACCGGTCAACGCCATCCCAGTCCCGATCCCGACGATTGCGAGTAGGTTTCGGCGAGTCGTATCCATCATCCTTCGAAACTCCATCAATCAACTGCATGTGCATGAATAAAAATACACCGCAGATGTCAACTACTGATGACGCAGGAGTACGACTATCCTTGTTCTATTTTACAGAATATATGACAGTGGATTCTCCCGGTTGTCACACTGCTGATCATCCGAAGTGCGGGTCGCGATTACAGGTGTACGCCTGTAATAAACAGAGCGATTCGGCGTGTCCGACGGCAGAGCGGTGTCCGGAACGGTCGTTCCACCTCGTTGTGGGTCCAGTTCGGTTGTTCTTTATTACAGAATATTTTCTTTCGAAAATCCCATCACATTTATCGAAGAACGGCTGTCAGTCGCTCTGAGTGAGCGACGTACCGGGGAGAAACGGGGTCTTAATCCGAATGCACGAGTGTCATGGGATCTTTAGCCTCGGCGTCGAAGGGGAGAAGGCTGACTTCGAACGACGTTTCGACCGGTTTGACTTGATGTTCCTCGAATGGAGCGATCGGCGTGCCACCGACGCCGGAGACGCGGTGATCGAGGTTGACCGCAACCGATCCCCGGTCTTCGAGTTCGTACTCGTGGTCGGCCGCTGCTAGGTTCGAAAACCGATTGCAACTCACGTTCATCGGCTCCGCTCCGAGGGCGAGTAGTCCGCTTTTCTCGTCAGTGAGCGCCACCCACTTGGTGTCCGTCTTGTTGCCGTTGTCCGTCGGTGGGAGGTAGGGTACGTACTGGTCGGCCACCGTTCCGGCGTATCGACCGATGTCGACGCCGGTTTTTCGATCCGGATACGTCTCCTGTGGTCCCCGACCGTACCACTCGACGTCACCAAAGCGGCTCGGTAGCTCCAGTTGTACTCCGACTTTGGGAAGGTATCCCGTAACGATGGCTTTCAGTTCGTCGTTCGGCACTGCGTCGACGGTGATCGTGATGGCACCGTTGCCGAAGACCCGATACTGGTAGGTCGTCTCGAATCCGGCTGGAGACGCCCCGTCTGCTTCGTTCCCGCGGGCGAAGCCCTCGATATCGACCCGAACGTGCTCGTCCGTTCGTGAGACGCTCACGGACTCGACGTGGTGATCGAGTGCGTCCAGTCCGGCTGTCCGCCAGTCTGAGACCTGCTCACCGTTCCACTCTTGGGCGTCGTTCATGAGCGGCGCACGCCATGCGTTGAACAACGGTCCCCGATCGAGAATGTCAGTTCCCTCGTGGCGCATCGATGTGAGGGTCCCCGCCATTTTGTCGATCTCGTATTCGAAGTTCGTTCCCGTGACTGTCACCGCCGTCGCCGTTTCGGACACGCGTGGCGGTTGCCCGGCACCAACTGCCGTTCGTTCCGGCTGCTCGACCGGTATCTCGAACTGTTCACGGGCGACCTCGTGACCTGCATCGGCGTAGTCAGTCTTGTCGGACTGTTGAAACGAAAGATGTAACCAGTACTCCATTCCGGGCACAGGATCGGTCGGTTGCTCGAACGGCACCTGTACTGGTCGTGTCTCTCCCGGTTCGATGTCGAGATCCAACGTGCCCGACTGGACCACCTCGTCGGCAACGAGCGTCCACCGACAGTCGAGTTCATTCACGTTCGTGAACTGGTGGTGATTGGTGACGTACAGCTCCCCTGCAGATAGATCGAGCGATTCGGCTTTCACCGGCTGATGGCTGTGTTTGAGCTGCCAGAGTTCGGGTTGTGGTTTGCGGTCGGACCAGACCATCCCGTTGAGACAGAAGGGATTCCCATCGTAGAACTGGTAGCGTCGTTGCTCCCCGTCGTCGGTGGTCGTCCGTGTGAGATCCTGGTTTACCCAGTCCCAGATGAAGCCGCCGTGGAGGCTTTTATCGCGCAACAGCGTCTCGAACGAGTAGTCGAGAACCGTCTCTTCGGGATCGAGAGTCCGTATCTCGTCGACCGACAGCGCGCGATCGAAAACGCGAACGGAATCGATCGTCACGGGCGGTTCGGATCGGCCGCGGTGGCCGGACGTTCCGATCCGAACCGTCCCTCCGTTATCGATCTGTTCCGGTGACCGACCGGTTTCGGTCACCAGTTCGTCGTCGAAGTACAACTGGAGACGATCTTCCCGACAGATGCCGACGAGCGTGTGCCATCCCTCTTCGCTCGCCGCTGTCAACGGCGATCCGACAACCGAACGGTCACCCACGCTGAACGCTGGCCGACGACCGGGTTTAAGCGACAGCGCGTACTGTCCGTCGTTCGAAACGAGATCGATGCTCGTTTTCGGATGGATCTCGGCGAACGAAACCGCGATCGAAAATCCAGGGGTGGTGAAATCGAGTGCGTCCGTGTCCTCAACGGCGACGTGATCGTCGCCACGAACGGTGATACACCCGCCTGTCTGTCCGGTATCGACGGTCGGCGACCCGACGAGAACGCCGTCGTGATCGTTTTCAGACCTATCGCGGGCGCGCCTGACTGTCGGCTGGATGTGTTCGGACCACATCCGGTGAACGAGTCCGAGACTGTTCCCCATGGCGTGATTGTACTCCCCCATCACGACCGGTCGGTTGCCTGCACCGGGCGAGCCGTCACCACTGGAACGATCGCCGAACCGGGGACTGTCGCTGACATCAGCTCCTTCCGCTAGTCCCAACAACGTGTCGAGTTCGATGTACCGTGGTCCGAGCATATCGGCGAATTCGATGTCCCATCCGCCGTGGTTCGGTTGGTGGTACAACAGCCGATCCGGAGCTAGTCCGGGCGTTTCGACGGTCCCCTCGGAGGCCTCGGACGGTTCTCCGGCGATCCGAGTCGCATCGGCGGTACTGTCTGGGATCGTCGGATCGTCCGGTCCAACCGCCAGAGCAGCCATGTCGATGTGCTCGGCCGCTGTTCCCGCCTCGTTGCCCGTTGACCACGAGAACACCGACGCGTGATTGCGGTCCCGAAGTACCATTCGCCGGAACCGGGAGATGGCCTGTTCGTGGTAACCATCCGTTTCGGCGAGCACACCTTCCCACCAGTGTGTTTCACAACAGGCCTCGTCCATCACGTAGATGCCGTATTCGTCGGCGAGCCGAAGAAACGTCGGATCGTTCGGATAATGCGACGTTCGAACGGCGTTGACGTTGAACCGCTTCATCAGTTCGATGTCGGCTCGCATCGTTTCGAGGGGCATCGTTCGTCCTGTCTCCGGGTCGGTTTCGTGGCGGTTCGTGCCACGTAGATTCACCGGTTGACCGTTGACCAACACCTGCGCACCGGGACCACCACGACTGGTTTCGTAGGTTCTGAAACCCACTTTGTCGAGCAACACTTCCGTCGTTCGCCCGCGTTCGGAAATCAGTTCGAGCACGAGCGTGTACAGGGTCGGCTGCTCGGCGGACCACTGCTCGGGACGCCGAATCGTGCGTTCCATACTCACGACCCCGCCGTCGGAGTCGACTGTCGTCTGACCGACCAGCTCCGCTTTCGTCCCGTCACCGTCCGGTTCGTAGAGCGAAGCGCGGATCGAATACGTGTCCCCTTCAGCGCCGGCGTAGTTCGTCAACTCGGCATCGATCCGTAGGTTCCCGTCCCGGTATGCGTCGTCAAGCTCGGACTGAACGGCGAAATCCCGAACGTGGACGGACGGCGTTGAGAACAGATAGACGTCCCGGTAGATCCCGGCGTACCGGAACATGTCGATCGCTTCGAGCGCCTCTCCGTCGGAGAAGCGGTACACCTGAACTGTGATCTCGTGTTCGTTGCCGGGGGTGACGTGTTCGGTGATGTCGAATTCACCCGGCGTCATCGATCCTTGCTGGAAGCCGACGTACTGATCGTCTATCCACACGAAGTACGCCTGTTTGACGCCAGCAAAGTGAACGAACACCTGTCGGTCGTCCCAGTCGGCAGGAACGCGAAACTCTCTCTGATACGTGCCCGTAGGGTTTACGTCGGGAACGTCGACGCTGCCATCGCTTGGAACTAGGTCGCCCTCTAGTTGTGGCTCATAATGCACCCACGTCTCTTGCCAGTTGGCGTAGATCTGCTGGTCGTAGCCGTCGATCTGCCACGGACGTGGAACCGTACTGGTTTCCCAGTCGGTCGCTGCATGATCCGACGGTCTCTGGTCTGGTCGTTCGTAGAACGAAAAGCGCCACTCCCCGTTCAACAGCGTACAGTACTCCGATTCGGTGAACCGATCACCGAGCGATGTGAATCGCTCGTCAGATCGGCGGGCCGACTCGACGGAACCGTACGGTATCGTCGCCGTAGCGTGGGTCGGTTCGCGGTGCTGTTCGAACACAGACGGGTTTTCGATGTACGCATCGAGGTTGGTGATCCGGCCGGGACCACCGGTCTTCGTCGCGGGTTCGGATGGCGACGCTGCGGCGACCGTCTCGGGGGTCCACGCGGTCGCTAAGAGAGCGGATCCCCCAGTCATCTGAAGAAACCGTCGGCGAGTCGTCGCGTAGCTGTCCGTCTTCGACGTAGATGGCTCGTTTTCATTCATTGTGATGTCCTTACGGTTACTGTTAGCGGATGGTATTGCAGTACAATGAAATTAATATCTTTCCATATTACTAAAATATACTGGGTTTAGCGCCTGTTTGTGTTCTTGGTAGGACACGCGGTTCACATAGGACAGCTCACGGTATCGGACGTCAGGATGAGGAGCGGCCGAGCATCGTGTTCTATTCGTTCATTATACGAGAACGAAACAGTGCTGTTGTTTCTGGCATGCGAGGCGTCAATCGTGGCAGTTCCTCTCAGACGAACCGGAATGCGTCGGGTTCGGATGGAAGCCGAGTTACACGACCAGTACTAGTACGTTCTCGATTCAGGAACAGTCTCGACGATCGAAAGGAGTACGCTCCGGACGATCCTGTGATCACTCCCGCCGGATGACGTGGCAGTTGCGACACCGAGCTTCGTAGGATTCCTCCGCGGCAACCATGATCGTTGGATCGTCGTAGTGAGCGGGTTCACCGTCGATGAGTCGCTGATTACGCGTTGCGGGTTCACCACACTGCGTACAGATTGCCTGCAGTTTATCGACGTACTCTGCGAGCGTCATGAGCTGTGAGAGCGGTTCGAACGGTTCGGCGCGAAACGTCTGATCCGTCCCGCTGACGATGACCCGGCGACCGTCGTCAGCAAGGCGTTTGCAGACCGAAACCAGCTCTGACGAAAAGAAGTTCGCTTCGTCGAGAGCCACCACTTCTTCACCGTCGAGTGAGCCAAGGATTTGCTGTGGCTGATCTTCATCGATTACCGTTGCAGTCCACATCGCGCCCGTATGGGTACCGATCGTCGTCTCACCGTAGCGATCGTCGACAGCTGGCGTAAAGACGGCGACCGACTGATCGGCGATCTCAGCCCGGCGTATTCGTCGGAGAAGCTCTTCCGTTTTTCCTGAAAACATACAGCCAGTGATCACCTCCACCCAACCGCTGTTCGTGATAGCGTTCATACCGGGCAGGCGGCAGGCGACAGTAAAAACTTGTCGTCACTAACCGGTGAGCGCGCGGCTGCTATGGCGAACGCATCGACGGTAGCGGGTCGAATGCGCTCACCAGTCGACCCCGAAACGGCCTTCCGATGGCTCTGTCCGTAAAGATGCCAAAATCATGCTATTTGGGTATGAACGTTGAACCGTCTTTGGTCATCCGGTCGGTGCGTTCGTGGAAACGATAGAAATGAACAATGATGTATGATGTATTAGTTCGTAACTGATTCAATTTCGAAACGGCCGGGTGACACGCCGCTGTAAACCGGTGGACACTCCGGAGTCATATCCCGGCGTTTAGCTGCGTACGTCTTCTATTAGTATATTGGAACGAGATCAGAGGTGATTGCTCCATTACACTCGTACCGGTGTCAAGCAAATCTGATATCAATGAGTTACTACGGCTGATATCAATTTATTCTATCTCATAAAATTTGAATCAATCACCACAATTATTAAGTTACTCTATCGTAAATGAGCGATCGAATGACAGACAGCGTAGAAGGTAATTCATGTATCGAAGAGGGTACATCATCGATGAGTCGCCGTTCTTTTATTGGAGGTGTCGCTGCGCTCGCTGCGTCGGCGTACTCGCTGTCAGTTCCGGACGACGTCGCTGCACACGTGACGGATGGTGACGATTCGACTACACAGACGGTTACCTCCCCGGACGGCAACATAACAGTCACGATCGACGCTTCGGAGGGAGGTTTGCACTACCGTGTCGTCCACGACGGAACCACGGTTATCGCGGATTCCGCGCTCGGGTTCGAATTCCAAAACCAGGACGCGTTCCGGGACGGACTCACTGTCACTGGGAGCGAACGGTCGACAGTCAATACGACCTGGAGGCCTGTGTGGGATCAGTACGACGAGATTCGCGAGCAGTACCATGAGCTTCGGGTGGGACTCGAGGAACGCAAGCCGCCGGGACGGACCGGAACGCTTGCGGTGCGGGTGTTCGACGATGGGCTCGGGTTTCGATTCGTCTTTAGCGACACCTTCGGAGATCCGTTCGTCATCACCAGCGAGCGCACGGAGTACAATTTCGCCGGGGATTACACCTCCTGGTGGATCCCAAACGATTACAACAACTTCGAGGTGGAGTACGAACGGACGTCGCTCAGCGACGTTTCTTCGACGCTCGAAACGGAGTGGGGTGGGGAGTTCGACGGCGTACATACTCCAATGACGATGCGGACGGACGAGGACCGTTACGTCAGCGTCCATGAGGCAGCTCTCGACGACTACGCGTCGCTCGCTATCACACCGACCGATGGGACCGACTTCGAGTCCACGTTAGCACCCCTGCCCGACGGTACGAAAGTAGCTGCTTCCGCGCCACATATGACACCGTGGCGAACGATCCAGATCTGCTCTCGGCCGGGAGCCCTCGTCGAGTCGAACCTGATCGTCAATCTCAACGAAGATTACAGCGACGACGTGTTTTCGGCGGGAACCGATTGGATCGAGCCTCAGAAGTTCATCGGCATCTGGTGGCTGATGATCACCGATCGCGCCGACTGGGAGTATCAAGGACCCCACACCGGTACCCACGGCGCACAGACCGGCCGGGCAAAACAGTACATGGATTTCGCCAGCGAACACGGTATCTCCGGCGTGCTCATCGAAGGGTGGAACCAAGGCTGGTCAAGCTATCCCGGTGACGGAAGCGCGTTCGATTTTACCTCGTCGTATCCGGACTTCGATCTCCAGGAGGTGACCAGCTACGGGCCGAGTCTCGACCCCCCGACCCAGATGACAATGCACAACGAGACAGCCGGAGACTTTCAGACCTACGAGTCCCAACTCGAAGCGGCGTTCGGCTTATACGACGATCTCGGTGTCCGGACCATCAAAAACGGATACGTCGCTGACAGCGGAGATCTGGCTGGTGAGGGTCACAATCACCACAACCAGATGTTAGTCAACCATCATACGCTCGTCGCCGAGACGGCGGCGGCGAATCGACAACTGCTCGATATTCACGAGCCGATCCATCCGACCGGTCGTCGACGAACGTATCCCAACCTCATGACCCGGGAAGGTGTGAAAGGCCAAGAATACGATTCTTTCGGATCCATCAGTCCCGAGCATCACGTAACGTTCCCGTTCACACGAATGCTCGGAGGTCCGGTGGAGTTTACTCCGGGAATCTTCGATATGGAATCGGGATCCGGCGGCATCGAAACGACACGCGCAAAGCAGCTGGCGATGTATCCGACGTACCTCAGCGGCCTCCAAATGGTCGCCGATCTACCGAGTTCGTACTTAGCCGACCAGCCGGCCACCCTGCGCGTCGGCAGCGTGGCACAAGCAGAATACGGTGACCGTCAGGGCTTTTCGACTGCTGCACGGTGGGCTAACGCTCAGGGCGAGGCGTACGTTCCCATCGATCCGAACGTGTCTTCCGGATCGACGATCTCCTGGACCGTCACGGCTGTCGACAGAGCTGGCGATTACGAGCTTCATCTCCGGTACGCCAGTGACGCGGAGAACAACGCCGTTCCGGCAGACACCGACCGGACGGCGACCGTGATGGTCAACGGATCCACTACCACCACGATCAGCGTTCCCTCTACCGACTACTGGGACGTCTGGGAGACGGTTTCGACGACGGTTTCCTTGGAGTCCGGCGACAATGAGATCACCTTACTGGTGGCCGACGAGGACACCGGCGGCTTTAACCTCGACGCCATCGCTGTCACGGAAACCGACGCGCCGATGCCCGAACCGACACAGGATCCGATCCGCGGTCCGACCGCTCCCGAATTTCAGTTCATCGAGGACGTACCGGCAGCGGGGTGGGACGATACGCGTGTGCTCGATTCCTCGATCGGGGAATATATGATTACTGCCCGACGGAAGGGTGATGAGTGGTACGTCGGTGCGATGACCGATGAAAACGGTCGCGCGCTCGACGTGCCACTCGATTTCCTCGCTCCCGGTGCGCGTGGTTCCGCCAAAAGCACAGGAGAGCCGGACGACGCGGCTTCAGGTCCAAAATACGTCGCCGAAATCTACTCCGACGGTATCGACGCCGCGTTCGGCACGAACCACTCGGACGTCCGTGTCGATACGGCTATCGTCGATCCGAGTACGACGGTGGTGGCGTCGATGATCGAGTCGGGCGGTACCGCTATCCGTCTTCGTCCGGCTCGGGGGTCGGAAATCGTTGAGCTGCCGACCTACAAACGGCCGGTCCAAGACGTTACCGTCTCCATCGCCAACGAAACGTTCGTTCAAGAGCCGTTTATCACGGCAACAGGGTCCAACAGCGGTGCGTACATCGGCGGTACCACTATCGAGTTGGTCGTTGATGGCGATCGGAAAGCAAGCGCGAACGTTCGCTACCCACCACAGTCTTCTGAACGAACCTATTCGTCCTCCTACACCATCGACACGCCAGGTACGTACGACGTGACCGTACGAACGGCTGACGGGACTTCCTTGGCCATGGAAACCGTACGGGTCAAACCGCCGGAGGTCGTCGCATCACTCTCGGATCCGGCGGATGACGACGAGGGACCTGGCAACTACACCTATCCGACTGCCGACGAGTTCGAACCCGGAGCGTTCGATCTGCGCTCGTTCACAGTCGAACAAACACCGAGTCGTTATGAATTCACGTTCGATGTCACGAATCTCTACAACGCTTTCGGAAGCGACCGCGGGTTCTCTCCACAGATGTTCGTCCTTTGGGTGCGCGATCCCAACAAAAACGGTGGTTCGAGAAACAGCCTCAAGGATCTGCAAGCCACTGTCTCCTTCGAACGATCGTGGCACTACCGCGTGGAGATCAGCGGTTTCACAAAAAGCGTCGTGGATGCGACGGGCACCCCGGTGACTGACGACGAAGGCAACGCCGTCGATCTGTACGAAACTGTCGATACGTCGGCTGGCACCGTCACCCTGACCCTCAACCGGGCCGCCTTCGATGGTGTCGATGCCACGGAGCTCGAAGTCGTTCCGATGGTACAATGTGAGGATCGAGGAACACTTCGTCCAGTCGAGGAACAACACGCTCAATACGTCTTCGGTGGTGCCACATCTGGCGCAGTCGACATGGCACCACGAATCATGGACGTGATAGTTCCCGGTGACACCTCCCAAGAGAAGGCGCTCACCTACACCACTGATCGACGGGCATCATTACCATTTATCTCGATGTCATAATGCACAAGACGATCATTCAAGTTGGCAAAAATAATAAGAATAATAATAGGTACGGTTGGAACCTATCATTGAGTTCGGGTGTATAGTGCTGTACTGACTCAATAACGCTAAACTGTACCCCCGATAGACTATTAATATTTTTGTACTATCTGTGGTCAAGCGTTGTAGTCACACCATTACTCCCAAACTGCAGTCCTCATGAGTCGATCATTCATTCGTGATATGTATACTATCCAACTATTATGTGAAGGGCATATTCACAGATATGCATTAATTCTGTATTACTAATATTTCTACACAAAGACGCGCTCGATATTATTAATTATAATTTTTCTTATCATAATTGACAGAGTCTTTATCCCAAAAACGGATATACAGCTTCAAATAGAGAGGTTATACGATTCTATACTCCTCTCCCCCATCCAAATAATTATCTTATATATTAAAATTAATGTATTTATTATTTTATAGAACGAAAGATTAATTTGTATGAGGTAATAATTTGGTGTATGGAAAAGACAGAATTATCACATTCATGCCGGCTGTCGGTGAGTGACCTGAACAGTCCCATCCGATTTTGATCGGAATACGAACGATCATCGTTAGATGATAACAAACAATCATATCGAATCAGAATGTCATTAGCACATGAAGATCCCTTGGAGGGCTACGCCCGGAATATTGGGGGGAGCGCTGGAGAGGGAACGCACGGTGGTACAGCAGTCCAACGACCGAAGGAAATGCCAACGAGAGACGATGCAACGGACATCGTATCGACAGCAAGCGAATTGAAAAAGGCTGTCGGCACCGACGATACCGTAGTTTACATAGATGATACGATAACGTTGCAGACGACGGAGCCGATCCCTGTCGGTTCGGGAGTTCAACTAGTCGGTGGCTTTTGCGATCCGACTGTTTCTGGACGTGGACCCGTCATCGAACGAGACACCTACGAAAACACCTCAGGGACGAGTGAGAACCCGACGTTCATCTCCCGCTCCAACGACGAACCACCAACCCTGTGGGGCGTCTCGATGCGTGGACCGAACACGGATCTCGAATACTTCGAGCCAACCGATCTGAACGATCGAGTGTCGACTGGGATCTGGTCTCTAGACACATCGGGGACGTTCGAGGCGATCGGCTGTGAGTTCTGGGGATGGACTCTCGCGGGGATCATGCTGGGTGCCACGAACGTCGAAACGGACGCTGACGTCATTCGCTGTACGTTTCACTCCAACCTCATGGCGGGATACGGCTACGGCATCGAACAGTACAATGGTCACCTGTGGTGTGACCGGTCGTTCTACGATCGGAACCGGCATGGTGTCTCGGGGTTCGGCTATCCATCCGAATCGTGGGTTCTGACGGAGTCCGTCATCGGTCCGAACTGGATAAGCCACGCGATGGACATGCATCGTCTCATTCAGAACCGATCGGCGGAGTGGCTCGACAATCAAGGATACAAGCACGATCGAGGTGGAAAATACATTCACGTGCGAGATTGTACGTTCATGAACGCGACGAGTATGCAGGGTAGCGGTGTCGAGGGAATCGTGCAGCGCGGCCTTTCGGTCGAGGGTGATGAAGTGTGGGGGTGTGACTTTTGGCATCCCTCGCAGCCGGTGGCACCGGGCGGGCCGGATGATGCCTACCGTGTGGAAGCACGGGATTCGTGGGAGAAATTCGACGCCCACGACAACGCCTTCGATGGACCGAACAGGGGTTTTGGCGCACCTCGGGCGACGGTTCCCGGAGAAACCGGAACGACCGAACTCGATCATAACTGGCACACCATCTCACTCAACGACACGTATCGAGATCCGGTAGTGTTCGTGAAACCGGTGACTGAACGCGGACCACAACCGTGTCACACCCGTCTTCGAAACGTCGGATCCGAAAGCTTCGACGTTCGACTCGAAGAGTGGGAGTATCTCGATGATAAACACGTCGTGGAACGCGTTTCTTTCATCGTCGCGGAAGATGGGGCGTATCGAACGAACGCGGGGAATCAGGTCGTAGTCGGAAACGTTCGAACTGACACCACATTCGAATCGGTCACGTTCGATTCCAGCTTCAGTGATCGCCCGATCGTACTTACTCAATCACAGACCTACAACGGCTCGGATGCGATCATCACTCGCAACAACAACGTGACACCCCACGGTGTTGCGGTTCGTCTTCAGGAGGACGAGGCACACGATAACGGTCACGTCATCGAAACCGTGGGATACATCGCTTTCGAGCGAGGAACGGTCGAGTTAGCGGGAACGACGTTCGAAGTCGGACGAACGCCGAACGATGTCACACACGACTGGTCACGAATACGTTTCCAACCCCCCCGAAACGGCACCCCCGTGTTTCTCGCGGATGTACAGACGTTTGATGGATCGAATCCGTGTCATCTTCGGTACCGGAATCTGAATCAGAACGGCGTTGACGTTCGGTTGCAGGAAGAACGGAGCGTGGATGATGAAACAATACATGTCGATGAAACTGTCGGATACGTCGTTTCGAAATCCGCTCGTACCGTCGAGACGCCTTCTGCCAACTAGTAGTTCCCATCCCGATCTTGGGTGCTCGTACTGGCGCATTTAATACCAATTTGATATTAATAGTATTTATGGCATATTGATGGACATAACTGGTAACTGCTGTCGGCACATACTGGATCCATGCGTTTATCGACCCTCATCATCGCAGTCGGCATCGTTCTGTTCGTTCTTCCGATCCCGGGAACGTTCGTCGCTGGAGCGATCGTAGTGCTCGCTGGTGTCCTCGTTCGGTGGCTTGGAACGTAGCTCACACGTCGGTTACCCGGAGATGCGCGAACGACGAAATGGGACAATTATACATCATTCTCTGGCACAGGCTTGTTCGAAGGGTCGTGGAGGCAATTGGAGATCGTCGAGTTCCGGGAGGTGTTTGAGGTTGTATACGACCTGCATCGTCTCCGTCATGGGCATTCCGTTACAGGAGAGTCGAATCCCTCGATCGCTCATCTCTGAGGGGAGGATGTGGTTGACAGGCATCGCTAGCTCGCCCGTGATGACTGCGACTGCACAGTTAGCACACGCACCTCCTCGGCAAGCGAAGGGCCACGCGAAACCACGGTTTTCGGCGGCTTCCAACAACGATTCGTGTGGTCGAACCAGAAACCGTCCGTAATCAACCACGTCTAGCTGTGTGGTAGCGGCCTTTTCGAATAGATCCTCGTCACTGAGTGACCATCCGTAATCGTCGAGGACCTCGTAGTTGAGATATTCGACACGAGATTTGGGATGACGATGATTCGGATCATCGACGTTTTCAGCGTCATACACTGGTGTTTCGCCGTCAGCCTTGAGCCGTTCGTACGCGGTTCGAACCCGCTGGAATTCGCTAGCCGATCCCCCGTGATCCGGATGGACTTCCTTCACCCGTTGTCGGTACGCACGATCGATCTCGGCGTCGTCTGCGTCCGGGTCGATCCCAAGAATATCGAACGAGGAAACCACATACCGAAAATGAACGGCGGAGGCATAAGTCCTCTCCTCTCGTCAACGATCGTCACCTCCGCAGCGCTGAATCCGGTCGACGTTGCGCGGTTTTAAGAGCGGAAAGCAGACGGAGGGTCTTTATCCCTGCACCCGAAATACATGACCTGTCGTGTCCAGATACCGAAACGAAGCAGCTTGGGGAGAATGACCGAGAAAAACGTCGAGTGGGATCGGCTCTCATTGATTCCATCGCAGGTTGAGATGCCTGATACGTCTACTCGAACGACAACGGACGACGCGCACTCCGACCTCCCGACCGTGTTGCGCTCGCTCAACGACGAGAAATGCCGAACGATCCTTCTGGCACTGGACGGACCAACGTCTGCGACGGAGCTGTGTGAATCGTGTGAGATGGCCAGTTCTACCGTCTATCGGAAACTCGAACGGCTAGGAGAGGCGAAGCTCGTTCGAGAGTACACTGAGATCCGACGGAACGGGCCGAACGCCACGCTGTACGAACGGGCTTTCACGCGAATCGCCATCGATATCGATGATGGGACGTTCTCGCTCTCGGTCGATCGACCGGAAACGGACGCAACGGACCGCATGGCTACGTTCTGGTCGGAGATGAAAGAGGAGTCATGATCGATGCGATCGTCACCCTGCTCGTCGTCGCTAAGATTCTCGCGCTCGTCCTCGGTAGCATCGTCGCGTTACTCGCGTATCGTGCGTATCTGAGAACAAAGATAGATGGACTTCAATACTTCGCTGTCGGCCTATCGATTATCACTGTTGGAACGGTGTTAGTCGGGATTTTTCATCATCTCATGGGACTTCGATCCGTTGTTGGAATGCTCATTGAGAGTCTAATTATCTCTGTTGGTTTTGTCGTCGTGATCGTCGGGCTGTACGGGCGATAGTTTTCGGTTCATTTGTCGTCCATAAGGGTCTCGTACTGCCAACGCGTCGTGTTCTTGTGAGCTCCTTGCCTACTCACTCACGACTCTTGTCGCTCGTTGATCAAGAACTTCGAACCTATATCTCAGCTAAAAGCATCGTTCCTTCTGGATCTTGCCGTTCACCGTGGAACGAAACTAAGTGTAATAATATACTAATGAATGGATATAGTTAAGGTGATGGGATTAATCCTATATTTTGATGTCTCGCTATCAAGTGAATCTTCCAACCGTCCTCACAGCTATTATAATAGCAGGAGCGGTGATTACGGCGATGTGGGTTCCCCACCAAGCCGGTGCTGTCGAGACGGTCAGTACAAATGACCTTCCTCCTACTACTACTCCGATCGAGTCTGGAACGCCTATTACGGACGAGATCGATGGAGAAACGGACGTCGATTACTATTCGATCACGATTGATGAAGAAAGCGAACTAGTCGTAGACATTTCTAGTCCGGATAGCACTGAAACGTCCGTGTTTGCCGATGTGCTTACGTTTGAGGGGAATCATCTCGGAACGGTATCTGCTTCCACGGAGGAACCACTAACGATCGATACTGCTCCCGGGACGTATTACGTTAGCGTTGCTGCATCGGACGAAACGGAATACACCCTCACAGTGAGTGTTGAACAGTCGACGCTAACGCCGACTGAAACGCAGACTACGACGGCAACCGAGACAGCAACACCGACTGAAACGCAGACTACGACGGTAACCGAGACAGCAACACCGACTGACACACAAACTACGACGGTAACTGAGACAGCAACACCGACTGACACACAAACTACGACGGTAACTGAGACAGCAACACCGACTGACACACAAACTACGACGGTAACTGAGACAGCAACACCAACTGAAACGCAGACTACGACGGCAACCGAGACAGCAACACCGACTGACACACAAACTACGACGGTAACTGAGACAGCAACACCGACTGACACACAAACTACGACGGTAACTGAGACAGCAACACCAACTGAAACGCAGACTACGACGGCAACCGAGACAGCAACACCGACTGACACACAAACCACGACGGCAACCGAGACAGCAACACCGACTGACACACAAACCACGACGGCAACCGAGGGGCAACCCCAGCAACCGTCGACTGATACCCAAACGGAATCAGGAGAATCAAAAACGGACAATAGGACACAACCGACCTCAGAAACAGAACAACAGACCGAAACTGACCAGCAACAGGAAACGAACAGCTCGCAGCCTACCAACGAAGCGTCGGGAGACGATGAAGTAACTGGGACAGACGAAGACCAGGAAGACTGCTAGCTACGATCCTACCATTTTTTGACCGACACTGTTTTCCAGACGTGGGTCTACTGTAGCTATTGCTGAAGTTAATAGTAATAATCATATATAATAATTCACTCATCTTGCACCGAACATGGTGCTACACAATGATTACATTTGAAGGTATGTACTGTATGTTTGATAACGCCAAAACCACCGTAATGGACCGTGTATCCCTGTTCTAGATGATAGTTAGTGCGGACAGGGTGATTCATCCTTTCGAGGCGAATATAGCGGTACGAGCGTTGGTTTAGTGCCTATTGGACCTTCTCGGACAGTAATGAACTCGATAATCACCGTCTGTTCTATTTTGGACATCTAGTTTAATGACACTTTTATATGAGAAATTACTTTTAACTATTTGTCTAAGATTCCTACTCCGACGTGGATGGCGTTCTCGGCACTGTTGTCTACCGGCAACAGATTTCCCGTGTCGAACCGCACTCCGTTCGGAACTCCATTACAGTAGTACGTTTGTAACTACAGTGCTCGCGTGATGCTGGAACCCCTCTCGATATTGAGACTCCATTGACCACGGGTAACCACCTCATCACTCTCGATGTTTCCATGTGCCATTCCCCTTTTGTTCGGTGACAACGAACGGTCTGAATACATCGTCGCTCATCATCCCATTGGATAACAACAAATTTATTGCAAATGGGTCCGAGGCAGTGCTATGACCGACGATCGACAGTCGAGACGGACTATCAAAACTACAGATACCGTTTTCGATGTCGTCGAATCCCTTTGGAACACGAACGGGGCAACAGTCACCGAGCTAGCCGACCGGCTCGACATCGCAAAGAGCACTGCACACGCTCACCTTGCTACGCTCGAACAACGAGAGTTCGTGGTGAAAAACGGGAACACGTATCAACTGAGTCTTCGATTTCTCGAACTGGGGATCCACGTTCGGGATCAAATCGAACTGTCGCGAATCGCTGAACCCTTATTGGAGAAACTCGCCGAAGAGACCGGTGAGGCGATCTGGCTCATCGTCGAAGAGCATGGCTGGGCAGTCTATCTGAATAAGGCGATGGGAGAAGATGCCCTTCAGATAAAGAGCACTATCGGAGAACGATCACACCTTCATTATCTCGCGGCTGGCAAGGCATTACTCGCGTACGTTCCACACGAGAACGTCGAATCGATCGTCGAACGACGAGGACTTCCGGGCAGAACAAGTCATACGATCACAGAGCCGAACGAACTGTTCACCGAACTCGCCGCGATTCGTGAACGGGGGTACGCGTTCAACGAGAACGAGGAGATCGACGGTGTCCGGGGGGTGGGTGTCCCGATCTGTGCCGAGGACCGTGCGATCGGTGCTGTGGGTATCGGTGCACCCGAGAACCGTCTACGCGGTAAGCGATTCCGTGAAGAGGTTCCCAACCAACTACTCGGAGCGGCCAACGAAATCGAACTCCGAATCACCTATTCAGGACTTCGAGGGTGACTTGAGTCAGCAGTCGTTGTTCGATGTCAGCGAACCCATCCCCATCCTACGACGACGGTGAACGTGGTGCCTACTCGTTGCTGTATCGGACGTTCTCAGTGGCTCTCCCATGGACGTCGTTGTAACGCCAATCTTTATTGTTAAACAGGAATATGTAACAATGTGAGTCCTAGTGACCACAGCGGAGAGTACACCGGCGGAGATAGTATGTCGAATGACATTAACGATGGCGGCACGCTCGATGGGATCGGCGACACGCCGATGGTCGAACTTCCGTCACTACGTCCAGAGGGGGGTGCTTCGATTTACGTGAAATGGGAGGGAGCAAATCCAACTGGAAGCCTCAAAGATCGGATGGCGTTGGCGATGATCGAGCAAGCACGGCGGCGTACAACGCTTGCACCGGGAGAGCCAGTCGTGGAATTCACCGGTGGGAGTACCGGATCGAGTCTCGCATTCGTCTGTACCGTTTTGGGTCATCCGCTGCATCTCGTTACCGCTGATTGCGTTGCCGAGGAGAAAATCGCGTCCATGCGGGCGCTTGGTGCACAGATCGAAGTCATCGAAACGCCTGATGGAACGACGTACGATGGGCTGTCCGATGATCTTCGAGCCGAAGCCGAGACGCTCCAGTCAGAGCGAGGAGCATACTTTACTGATCAGTTTAATAATTCCGATCAGCTCATCGGATATGAAACGCTCGGCAGAGAGATCCTTCACCAACAACCGGAGATAGACGATTTCGTAATGGTCGTTGGCACGGGGGGTTGTGCGATGGGGACCGCCCGATCGTTCCGAAACTACGACACCTCGGTCACCGTCACGGTCGTCGAACCTGCTGAATCCCCCGTTATCTCCGCTGAGACAACGGGTTCTCACCGTGTGCAAGGAACAGCTATGGTCAGTTCTCCACCGCTCCTCGAACGGGATCTGTACGATCGAGTTTGTACGCTTCCGACTGCGGACGGCATAGAGTGCGTTCAACGACTCGCGAACGAGGATGGATTGCTCGTCGGAACGAGCACGGGAATGAACGTCGCTGCTGCGAGGCGGATCGCAGCGAACCGCCGTCCCGATGAAACTGTCGTCACCATCGCCTGCGACACGGGTTTGAAATATCTCTCAGACAGACTCTATGACGAACTGAACGGATCGGTTTCTAATGGTTCCTGACTGCTCCATTGTTTGATGATCACTGCCGAACGTGAATCCCCCACTTAATGCATGGATCGTTATTGTTCCTTAGATATGTTCGATATTCGAATATTGATGTCCCTGATATATTATATTAACTAACGAAAGGGAGATAGAAGAAATATTTTTGTATTACCAGATATCGTTCTGGAGTATGATCGGTTGAGTTGGAGTTTATCATTACTTCTATACTTTTGGTGATAACTGTTCACTGATCTCTGGCACCACCATCCTTTCGATGACGTTTGCCGGCTCGGATCACATTGACCACGTTCGCACACGGATGTACTACGCCGGGACTGTCTTCTGCGTTACGACGGCCGTTTTTCTACTTCACGGATTCACTAGCATCACGCCGCTCGTCCTGTTACCAGTCGGACAAGGGGTGCTGTGCAGTCTCGTGTACGTCTTCTCTGAGGGGGACACAGCGCAAAAACATCCGGTAAAGCCCGGAACGACCCAGTTGCCACTACGGAAGACGGCGGAGGACGACTGACTGTCCGGTCGATGCATCGCGGTCGTGTCAGTGGACGATCGTGTGAGACATGCGTCGGAGACCACCGCCACGTAAGTGAACTGCGTCCGTAGTAGGCCGTAATGTCGACGATCCACGACGGTGTTCCCCGATGGTTCGTGGCTCTTTTCCCGTGTGTCGGGATCCTGTTCGTGCTCTCATACGTCGGCTATCTCGGTTTCATGTGGCCCGAGACTGCGACCGATCCAGCGTTCTTCCAGCACACAGGATGGTACGTTCTCAACGCCGGGATACCGTACGTCGATGTCTGGGATGTCAATCCGCCGATCGTCTTCGGACTCACTGCCGTTCTCGCCGCTTTCTCCGGCGGTAACATGGTCGTTCTCCAAACGCTCAGTGGCGCGCTCATGACTGTGGTAAACGCTACGAGCGTTCTGTTAGTCGGGTGGTTGGCGTTCCGTCTTACCGACGATGACGTAGCAGCCGTGGCTGCGGGGTTGGTGGTGCTCCTCGTTCCGGAAATGTACCTCATGCCACCGGTCGGTACTCGAGCGCAGTTTTACGCGCTGTTTTTCGGGCTTGTAGCACTCAGGCTTGTTCTCCAGGATCGGCCAGTTGCGGCCGGTGCGCTCGCAGCCCTCAGCGCAGGCTGTTGGCAGCCCGGGGCTGGCTTCGTGCTTCTCGTCGGGGGGATGGCAGCACAGCACGATGGATGGCGTGGAACGCTGTCGGTCGTCATTGGTACCGGCGTTGTCGCCGGACCTCTCGTGCTCGGGTTTGCCGCGGTAGGAGCACTCGTCCCGATGGGTGTGGAGACGATCCTCGCGCCGTTCGTCGGCGGCGCACCCTACACCCTCCCCGGACGAATCTATTCGATCCTCCTCGTGTTCGGCTACGGAATGGTCGTGCTTCCGGTGGCGTTCTACGGCTGGAGTCGTACCGGTCACGATCGCCGTCCCTACTGGGTTATTGCGGGCGCACTCCTGTTCGGTCTTCAAGCGTTGATCGTCGACATGGACGGATCGACGGACCTCGTACTCTGGTTGGCGTTCGTCGCGTTCGGGGTGGCGCTCGCCGTAGCGGCGGTCGATCCCTTTCCGATCCGAATCCCACACATCGTGACGCTTCAAAGCCGTCAGTGGATCGTCGTCGTGCTCGTAGTGCTCGTATTGAGTGGTCCGGTCTGGCACGTCACCGGCTCGCCACTCAAATCGACGTTACAGGACAACGAAGAGCGAGCGACACCGGACGAGGAGCTGCCGATAACGAAAGACGAGGCGTCCGTCCCCGACATGCAGACGATCTACTGGGAAAAGCGCACCCCCGAAACGTGTCATTATCGCCTCAGCCGGAACGAGTTGCGGTGGATCGCGGCGACTGATGACCGGTTGCATACGATCCAGTGTGGCCAGTGGCCTACGGAGTTCTGATCGTTCGATTCGACCCACATGATTTACCGCTGTGCAGTGAGTACCGATCAGTATGTCCGATAACGGGCGTCCGTTTTCGAGGGCCGACTCGGACACCGCTGCGGCGGCTTCAATGAGCCGTCGGCCCGGCGATGGCGCTGTCTCGCGGGCTGCTCGCCAGCGCGATGAGACGGTGCGGCGGTGGGGATTGGTTTCACCGAGTGCGACCCGGATCGGACGGGCGGACGATCCTGCCCGCGATCTATCCGAGAACGTGCGTCGCCTCCATGAGGAGCGTCATCCAGCAATGGCGGGGTACAGCGAACGAGCCCACCGGCTTGACAAACTCCGCATCACACATGCACTGTGTACAGAACTCGAACTGACACCGTGGCAGCGCGATCGCGCGATCGGTGTCATGGTGGATCTCGATCTCACAGCCTTCGGCAGCCGGCGCGCAATCCCCACCGTGGCGCTGGTTGTGATCCGTCACATCGTCGATCGAGACCGGGAACACTATCTCGGGCTGCACGATGAGGAGTGGCTTCACGACCAGCCACCCGAGCGGCTCGCCGATCTGTACAACCAGTTCCGATCGATCACCGACGACGAGCAGTTCACAGCTCTCTGTGAATCCGTCGATCTCGATATCACCAGCCTCAATCGTCTCCGGCGCGTGCTGACCGATCAACTCGACGATCAGGACTTGAGAGGGGCAGTGTACGGCCGGACGCCGTCCCATGACCCGGCTTTGCCGATCCTATAAGACGTGTGCCGTAGGTGTCTCAGTCGGATGCAGAGTCCGACTCATCGAGGAGGTTACGAGACGAGTTGGTGACCACGAGAAGGCTGCTCGTCGCCATGGCTGCGGCGGCAAACAACGGATTTAAAGCTCCCGAGAGAGCGGTCGGGATGGCGATCGCGTTGTAGAGAAACGCCCACCCGATGTTCTGTTTGATGCGGCGTTTCGCCCCAGATGCGAGATCGAACACGGTTTCGATTGACGAGAGATCGTCATCGACGATAGCGATCTCTGCCGCGTCGACGGCGAGCGCAGTCCCACTCCCGAGCGCGATGCCGAGATCCGCACTGGCGAGAGCGGGACCGTCGTTCGTCCCGTCGCCGACCATTGCGACCTGTTCGTCGGTTTGGAGTCGCTGTACCGTCTCGGCTTTCGCTGCTGGTGGTACACCGGCAATCACGGTGTCGACGTGTGGATGGTGACGGAAAGCATCGGTCGCTTCGATCTCATCACCGGTGAGAATGACGACTTCGATATCGCGTCGCTGTAGCGCTGTCACCGTTTCTTCCCATGTTTCGCGTGGTTCGTCTTCGAGAACGACGATCCCCTCAGCATCCCCATCCCAGCCGACGATGACGGGCAATCGACCGCCAGCACGGGCTGTTGCTGCCTGCTCTGTGAGCGTTTCTGAGATCGCCCAGCCCTGTTCGACAAACAGCTCGGGATGCCCCACGAGCACGTCCGTTTTTCCAACCGTTCCCTCGACGCCGGTCGCATGTGTACTGAAATCTGATACTTGATCGTCGCTGTGGCTCCGATACGCATCGTCTGACGATTCAATAGACATCTCTCCAGTCACGCGTTGCTCGTCGGCTTCGTTCGGATCGGTCTCGTGAGTGACGCCAAACGCGGCAACGATGGCAGCAGCGACGGGATGAGACGACCGACGTTCCACCGCCGCTACCGCCTGAAGGAGTTCCGCCGGAGCATCGGCCCTATGCACCGTCAGGTCGCCCGTCGTGAGAGTTCCCGTTTTGTCGAAGACGACGGTGTCGATCTCGCGCAGGCGCTCAAAGACGGTGTCGTCGAACACGACGAGACCGTGCTCCATGGCCTCGCGGATGCTTGAAGCCACGGCAAGCGGCGTTGCAAGCCCGAGAGCGCACGGGCACGAAACGATGAGGACTGTGAGTGTGACAAGTACCGCATTCGACAGACTGGCACCGGATGCGAGGTACGCGACACCGGCAGTGAGTGCTAATCCCGCGATCACCGGAACGAACACCACAGCGAGCCTGTCGGCGAGCTGTTGGATTCCGTGATTCGAGCTCTGTAGATCCCAGACGAGGGATGTGATTCGATCGAGGCTGCTGCTGGCGTCCTCTCCGACGGCAATTACCAGAGCGCCGTCCGTGAGCACCGAGCCGCCCACGACAGTGTCGCTCGTTCGTTTGGCAACCGGCAGGGATTCTCCCGTGATGATCGCTTCGTCGACCGTACCCTCGCCATCACACACCACGCCATCGATCGGAATTCGTTCGCCAGCCCGGACTAGGATCTGATCGTCCGGTGTGAGGTCAGCGACGTCGCTCTCGATCGTGGTTCCGTCGTTCTGATACCGGCGAGCCGTATCGACTCGTGCGGTGTTCAGCTCCGTGAGTAGATCGACCGCCTTTCGTTTGATCGACGACTCATAGTAGGTTCCGGCCGTAACGACCACGATGATCGCGGTGGTTACGTCGTAATAGATGTCGATACGTCCGAGAATCACTGCTAACGTGCTGTATAGATACGCGCTGCCCGCCGCGAGCGCGACGAGGAGATCCATATTTGGGTGTCGAGCCTTGAGGCTCACGTAAGCGCCCCTGAGAATCGGCTTCCCTGTATAAAACAGGATGATGCTCGTAAACAGAAAGAGCACGTAATAGAAATACGCTGCATCGGTGAGCAACTGACGGGTGAATTCGAGCACTCGATCCGGATAGAGGCTAAAATGCATCGGATAGATGTACACGATGTACGGGAGCATCACCCACATACCGAGTAAGACGCCGGGGAGCAATCTCCAAATAATCTCATCGTCGGCCTGTCGTTGTGCGATCGAATCATCACGTTGGTAGGCCGTGTATCCGGCGGTGCTCAGCACCTCCAACAGTTCCTGTTCAGTCACGCGATCGCGATCGTAATCGACGCGAACGGTTTCGCTGACGTAGCTTGCCTCTGCGCTGGTGACCCCGTCGGTCGTCTCAGCGACGTTTTCGAGAAACGTCTCACAGGTCGTACAGTGCATGCCCCTGATCCGGAGAAATGTGCGCTCGTGGCTTGTTGACGGACCGTCGTCGTTCTCCCTGTTCGTATTCGTCCGGTCCTCACGCCCCTCGATGTCTGATTGGTCACTGAGGATCTCGGAAACCTCACGACATCCGACACAACAGAACGTACTGCCGTTCTCTTCGAGCGGTGAGCCATCGAGGGCCATTCCACACAAATCACAGGTCCCTTCCGATTCCATGGGGGTCATGGATGGTACTCTCTCGCTGATCCCACGTACCTTTTTCCTTGTTACCAGTCGATGACCACGATCGACCACCGTCAATCGTGCCAACACGTTGCATTGGCGCGCCGAACGGTTTTCCTCATCACTTTCGTATCGTCTTCTGGTGATCGATTCATGGCTGGTAAATCACTGGTAATGATCGTGGGCGATTACGTGGAGGACTACGAGGCGATGGTTCCGTTTCAAGCGCTACAGATGATCGGGCACGATGTTGATGTTGTCTGTCCGGACAAAGAAGCGGGCGATCACGTCAAAACGGCCGTCCACGACGAGCGAGGTGCCCAAACGTACAGCGAAATGGAAGGGCACGAACTGCCACTGAACGCGACGTTTGCAGACATCGATCCCGAGGGGTACGATGGTCTCGTTCTTCCTGGTGGTCGCGCGCCCGAATATCTTCGTCTCAACGACGCGGTTCTCGACACGGTTCGACACTTCTTCGAAGCTGACAAACCGGCAGCAGTGCTCTGTCATGCCCCCCAGATCCTCATCGCTGCTGACGTGATCGATGGACGGACGTGTACGTCCTATCCGGGGCTCGCTCCTGACATCGAAGCCGCTGGCGGCGAGTGGGTCGATGAAGTTACCGTCGATGGAAACCTCGTAACCGGGCGGCTGTACAGCGATCATCCGGAGTGGCTCCGGGAATTCGTCGCGGTGTTGGGAACGGAAATAGAGCATGGCGAGCCAGCTACAGCCCCGACTGATTAACGGGATCTTCTTTCAGTTCGGTCCTGGAGTTCGCGGATACATCCGAACTCTGACCGGAGTTCGATTTAACTGTCAGAGGGATTTTCACAGGCACATCGCTGTCGTCGCACGGAGGCTATCGAGTTCGGCTGTCCGTCGAATCGCCACCAGAGCGTCGTTCGCAGTGCTGATACCCACTATCAGCGTTGCCGATACACACGGACTGAACTGTACATTTACGGTTCGGAATTCGAAACGACGATGATGGCGGAAACTCCCAACACACGGAACGATTAGTACCGAGCAGTTTCTAACTGTTCGGGTGGTTGGTCGTACTTATCCCGGAACTGTTGAATGAGCTGGCCCATCTTCGCGTACCATTCGTTGAGCATCTGCTGCATGTCATCGGCAATTTTGTCGGGATTCGTCGGATGGTAGACGTGGTAGTACCCGCCCTGATCGTAGTTGATCTGTTCTTTCTGGATAAAACCGACCTGTAGCAGTCGTTGCACTGCTCGATAAGCCGTCGAGCGCTCGCGGTCGACCTGTTCAGCGATCTCGTCGACGGTCAGTGATTCACCACTCATCATAAGGATACGGAAAATTTCCTTGTCGAGTTCCCTGAATCCATGGAAACACTCAAGCAGCCCTTCACAGTCCATGTCTTGCCGGAGCATTTCGTTCAGCGAATCGGGCATTCGTAGCAGAGATCAGTCGATTCCCAAATAAAAGATTTGTGGACGTAGTGCAATATTATCCCCGATAAATTCTGCCGAGCGATCCCGTCGCCCGTCGCCCATTACACCGGTGGTACGGAACCAGTATCTTTGAGTAGTCATGGAACCACTCCCCACTATGGAGCTTCCTATCGATCCACGGGCGATCGATCCCGAAGACATCGGCGAGAAGCGTGCGACGCTCCGGATGGATCACGAGGCAGCCATCGAGCACGTTCGTGAAACGTTTACCGCTGCAGGCTTCGGTGTACCGGTCGAGTTTTCGCCCTCGGATTTGCTCAACGAAAAGGTCGACGCTGACCGCGATCCATACTACGTGCTCGGTGCGTGCAACCCAGAGATGGCCAACCGAGCGCTCAACGAGACCCCGACGATCGGCGGACTATTCCCCTGTAATGTCATCATCTGGGAGAACGAACCGGGAGTGCAGCAGGTTTATCACATCAGTATTATGCGGATCGCTCGTCTCCTTGGAATGGCTCCGGACACGGAGAAGTGGGACGAGATCATCGCAGATACGAGCGAACTCGTCGAGACGGCTATTGCGAATCTCGATGCTGTAGATAATTCTCAGTAACGATCGGAGTTCGAAACTGCCTGTATTACCGGTCCTTCCGGGCAGTCGAACCAGTGCCGTTCGAGCAGCTCTCAGGATTGGGTGTACTGGTCGATGAGGTCCAGCAACGATTCTTTGTCCTGCATACCGACGGCGCGTTCTACTGGCTCGCCATCGGCAAACAGGAGCAGCGTAGGAACGCCCCTGACACCGTGTTCGGATGCGAGGCGCTGATTGGTATCGATGTCGACCTTTGCGACGGCCGCATCGGTTTCAGCAGCGATTTCCTTGACTATGGGTTCGATCATCTGACAGGGACCACACCAATCAGCGTAAAAGTCGACGAGAACGGTGGTGTGGGTTTCAGTGGTGTCTCTCAGATCGGATTGATGATCGATATGAATGAGTTCCGATGGACTATCCTGCTCTCGTCCGGCTTGCAACTCTTCGAGCTTCTGTTCGCGGATCTCCTCGATGGATCGATCGTCACTCATCGTCCTACATACGCGTCGAACACCCTTATGGATTTTGTATGAATGACACAATACTGTCCGTCTATGACGTCATGAGCCGACGCCATTCAGTGCCGTACCGAAGTCGGCGAATGGCAGCGAGCGCTCGTGTAGCGATAGCGAGACCGCCGTTCAAAAAAGAATGCGAAGCTGGTATGATGGCTGCAAGCTTGTGATCGACTCGACCGCGCGGCGTCTGAGTCACGATGACGCGCGTCGAGAACTGGGTCTCGTTAGTCATTAGCAGCTGTTGCAGCGGTGGATTCTGACGCACGGGTTCCTCGCCAGTATCCCTGTGCGTATGCGCCGACGAACATTCCGGCGATCGCCCAGAGGATGGGGATATTGCCGATGCCAATGCTGGCGTAGGTGGCCCCCGGACAAATGCCCGAAATGCCCCAGCCGACGCCGAAAATCGCACCACCGATGACGACATTGCGGTCGAACGATTTCACGCGGCGGGTGTATTCGCTATCGGTCAGCGGTGCACGATCAAGAAATCGTGTTGCGACCGTGAAGGTGACTCCGGTGACGACGGCTGCCCCGCCCATCACGAACAGGAGACCGAAGTCGTTGAACTGGAGGAAATCCAGCACTATTTCCGGTCGTGCCATCCCGCTGACGGCCAGTCCGGTTCCGAAGATCACCCCACCGATGTAGATGACGGGGAGGAACAACGGACTCCGATCAGTGTCGCTCATGGCGACACCCCCAGAGCTTCCACGAGCTGCGCGGTGCCGATCGCAACAGTGAGGAACGTCGCCACGTTTACGATCGAAGTGATCGAAAACGAACCGACACCACAGACACCGTGGCCCGAGGTGCAGCCTTTACCGAGTCGCGTTCCGATCCCGACGAGAAAGCCTCCGCCGAGCAACCGCCACCACTGGACGTCAGTCGTCCAAATCCCCGGGTCTAACACGAGTCCGTACACGGCTGCACCACTGACGATCCCAGCGGTGAACACGACTCGCCATCCACGCGATCGAATGTATTTGAATCGGTTAAACCGCTCGACGTCGGAAACGTACGATAGCGTCGATTCGAGGAACGTGCTTGCTCCTGCGATGATTCCCGTTGCGAGATAGATGATAGCCGCGCCGCCTCCGACGAGGATTCCTCCAAGTAGATACGGTAGGATCCCGCGGGGGAAGCTCTCGGCGATTATGAGAGATGGCACAATCGTGGTCATATTAGTTCGTCAGCGTCTCGGCAGCACAGTTGTTCGGCCCGAGTTCGAGTTCGAACGTCGTCTCGTCGAGGGACTGTTGCCCAAGGTTCGTTGCGATGATATCCGCGTGGTTAGCGGGACGTGGTGGTACATTCGAGACGGTGAATTCGACGAATTCGTCTGTATTCATCGAGAGCACATCGATCGACGCCTTCAGTTGCCCGAGTTCGGCCGTGTACGTGCCATCGGTGTCGGGCGTTGCCGCATTACTGAAGTGTGCCGGAGCGACAGTCGTGTCCGCAGGCAAGTTTAGAACCCGCTCTTTGAGGGTATCATACAGTGTCTGCGCCGCGTTCCGTGCAGCCTTCTGATCTTCGAGATCCGGCCGAGCAACACTCTCTATGAAGAGACCGTCACCCGTGAATAAGACGTTTTCAACCTTGTAAGAGGTCATCCCGGTGGTATGGCCGGGAGTGGAGAGTACCTCGATATCCACGTCGCCAACAGGAATCGTGTCGCCGTCGGCTACAGTCTCGTAGTCATGATCGTACTCAACGCCACGGTTGGCAGCTGCTTCGGGCAGTACTACAGTGGCATCGGTCTGTGCAGCGAGGGCACGAACGCCGGAGATGTGATCCGCGTGGATGTGCGTATCGAGCGCGTACTCGAGTTCGACACCAAGGGCGCGTACGTCCCGTCTGTATTCCTCAGTGAATGCATGAAGAGGATCGATAACGGCCGCTGCGCCGGCAGAGACGATGAGATACGCGAGACAACCACTCGATGGCCGTTGGTACTGGGCGATCGTGGCGTCGACGTTCACATCGAGCTCCTGATATTCGTAGATACGAGCCCACCCTTTCATGCCACGAGCGAAGTGATCGACATCGTAGCCGTCTTCAGAGAGCTGTTCGGCAACCATCTCACTGGAGTCGCCTTTCGCACACAGTACCGTGATTTTCTGGTCGTCAGGAAGTTTTGCGTGTAGATCTTCGGGAACCCCGTCTAGCAACTGGAAGTAGGGGTGATTCACTATTTCGACGTTCGCTCCATCGATATGCCACGCCTCGAAATCCCTCTTCGAGCGGACATCGAGGATGAACACGTCGCCACCACTGTCGATGTGCTGTCGCAGTTCCTCGGGGGTGATCGATGCAACCGGTTCGTCAATCTCTGTAGGAGGTTCATCGGCCATTGTCGTTCATGGGTATCCACGTGTCGCAAATAAGACTTTGCATAGTAGACCATATAATATACAATACTATCTTAGGATAGCCGCCGTTCACAGCGTTTATCGGGTGGTGAACGAAGGTTCAAATATTGGTTGTGTGCGAACACTGAATTGCTACCGGTACGCTTTTACCTGTCGTTACAATATTGGGTAGTGAAGGCAATACTATGACTAGATACGAAACGACAGATTCACTCGACGTTAAAGGAGAAAGCTGTCCAATGCCGGTTGTCAAGACGAAGCAGGCGATCGACGACCTCGAGGAAGATGCGGTTCTGGAAGTCCTTGCGACCGATTCTGGGAGTCTGAGCGATCTTTGTGGCTGGGCTGATTCTACTGCTGGCGTTGAACTCCTTGACCAGAAAGAAGACGGTGACGTCTACAAACATTACGTCCGCAAGACGAAGTGAGATGAATACGGACACTAACGACACGTCTGATCCGGCTCCTGGGGGTGAGACGTCTCTCAGTCGCCCAGAGCTAGAAGCACGTCTCGAACAGGTCGAGGACCGTCTCGTCGATATCGAAGCTACATCGGATGACAGTCTGCCGAAGATGTCGATCATTGCGACAAAAGGTACCCTGGATATGGCCTACCCGCCGCTCATCCTCGCCAGCACAGCTGCCGCTTTCGGATGGGAGGTGACGGTGTTCCACACGTTCTGGGGATTGGATATCCTCCACGAAGAACACTCGAAGGATCTGCAGTTGAGCTCGATCGGCAATCCGAACATACCGGTGCCGAACGCGATCGGTGCGCTTCCTGGAATGGATCGTATGACGACCAAAATGATGGAAAAACAGATCAGGGACAACGACACGGTCACTATCGAGGAACTCCTCGAAACGTCGATGGAGATGGACGTCGAATTTCAGGCTTGTCAGATGACGATAGATCTGATGAATTACGACGAAGACGACTTCTACGACGGCGTCACCGCCGGCGTCGGTGCCGCTACGGCACTCCAGGACATGGCCGACGCCGATATTCAGTTGCTCGTTTGAAGAAGTCACCGCCGTCGGCTGCGACCGGCTGATGAGCGGTGGCATCGTTCGCAATCGCACTCTGTCACGGAAGCACTTCTCGACTACCGGAACCGACCGTTCTCAAGGGTTTCTGTGGCTGTTGCAAACCCTAGGCCGTTTCTCCCGGCATATTTCATCGTTGAACGGTACATCAGTGATTTCTCTGTGATCGGTGAATGAGGTCTACAAGCACGAGAGTATAGAGGTATATAAGGACGGTTATCTTCACAGCCACGGACTGTTGCTCGTATCACGAGTAGTGGAGGAGGGGATACAGCCGTTACTAGACGAAGGTCTCATCATATACGACCAAGAACGGGATATGGTCACGCTGTCAGAGTCCGGCGAACGAGCAAATATCGTGCGAAGGATCAACACCCTGATACCCGACTGAGATGTCTTCGAATTGTCACCGCCGAAAGTGATCAACGAAATCCGTTTTATGTTATCCAGCGAATCATTTCGAGACAGATTAGCGAGATTCGCGACTGAACTGAACCCACAAAACGCTTCGCTAAGACAGTCCATTCCTCACGTACTCCGCCATTAGAACCCGCTTCGCGCTCGCCATTATAGCCTCCTTCATTTGTCACCAATGAGCTTACAGTTTCGAACGTCGATCGTGGGTCGTTCGTCCGGCGCCAATGCCACCACGTTCGCACTAGCAGTTCGACCCGGCGGGTGATACTCAATGTCGGCTGATTCGATAACACATCGTAGCCCTGTTCTCGAATGAGGCGGTGGTGGTCGGCGTACAGAACAGCAGCGAGCAACACCGCGAATTGGGTTTCGTTGGGGAGATGCGCGATTCCATCAACGCCTCGTCGATACAGTGCTTCCGTCCGTTCCAGCTCGCTTTGCACGGCCGCCGCAAATCCGTCGGTGAATTCGAGCCGCTCGATCTGTTCGGCGGTCACATCGTGGGCTTGGAGTGTCGATCGAGGTAGGTAGATCCGTCCGTATTCGAGTACGTCCTCTCGCACGTCTCGCAGAAAGTTCGTGAGCTGGAACGCCTCTCCGAGCGCCGTTGCGTGTGGGAGTGCTTGAGAAGGATCACCGGGAAGCATTACGGAGGTCATCATCCGGCCAACAGCGGCAGCCGATCCATCCATGTACGCTTCGAGCTCTGCGTACGTGTCGTATCGACGTTTCGTGATATCCGTTGCCATCGCGTCGATAAACGTATTCACGTCGGCGGTAGCAATGTCGTGTTCTCTCCGCAAGTCAGCAAATGCCGCCACCACCGGGTTGTCGCTTTCTCGTTTGCCGAGTGCCGCCGCACGAAGATGTTCCAGCTGCGTTCGTTGATGGGTCGGAGATAGGTCCCCGGGATCGTCGACGATTTCATCAGAAATTCGGAAGAACGCGTATAATACGTACGTTGCGTGGCGAACACGCCGAGGAAGCAAACGCGTTGCGAGGTGAAACGTAGTACCTGTTTGCTGTTGAATCGTTTTGCTCTCTCTGACCTGTGTGGTATCTACCATGGTTCTCCCTGTAACACCGCGTGTCTATGCTCATGAACACTCATCCACAGTCCGGATATCACTGTGATCGGTGTCTGGTTACGGAACTGTCTCTGTATCATTGATTCACCTCTGCCATGCGCTGCGTTCGTCTAATTGCCATACGGTAAATATGGACGACAGCATGATAAAATTCATTAGTAATTGATAATATGTCATTATGAATCTACTATTATTTTAATTACTGCCGGTCTAGCTGAAATACTGAGGGGTGGTTACCCTGTGGTCTTTTTGTCGTATGAAATCTGATAGTGTCTCCTTCGACCATATCCATGAACAGTTTTCCATCGTCTGCTACCTTGTGGAAGTACTCCCATCACCGTTTGAGTTTAAACTGATAGATAGAGTGGGGGATGAAACGATCCACTTTCATCAGCCCGAGTCCGAACAGTCCTGTGATTGCGACAGGGAGGAGATGCCCGAGATAAGCGTTGATCGTTCCCCAAAAGATGACGAACGCCGTGAGGCTGTCGAGCATAAACTCACAGTGGTGTAACCGTTCGAGGACGGCCGTTTGTTCGAAGCCCCAGTTGAATATCACGACGGCAACGGTCGCCGACACGATCCAACCGAGGTAGTTCGAGATCGGGACCCCGTAGTAGAGACCGCCGCTATACGACCAAAAGCCGAGTGCAACGGCGGCCGGATCGAGGATGAGGTCCATTCCGATGACGGCGATGATCGAACTCCAGATGAACGTCCGATCAGGGCGTTCATCGAGCAACAGCAGCCACAGCAGACAGCAATTTGCTACGATTGGTATAAAGAATATCGGGAGTCCAAGTGGGACTTTACTGAACAGTAGTGGTCCGAGGTCAACCCCATAGGAGAACTGGCCGTACGGTACACCAGTGGTTATCCCCACATACTCGATACCGTATGAATAGACGGCGAGTACGACGAGGGCTGTTGCTGCCTTCCGGTCGATGAGCGGTAAGAGACCAGCGATAAGCGGCAATCGCATCGCCACGACGCCGATCAGGATGAGTGATGAATCGAACGACAGCAGCGCTGGTAGTATCGATTCGGTGCTTGCGAGAAGCATAGCTACCCCGACGGTTGGGACGACGATACCGAAGAGAGAGCGGTTCTCACGAACCATCGCATCGAACGCACGTTCGACGCGCTGTCGATTGAACGTCGGGGACACTTCAGCCATGATTTCCTCCGAACACGAGCAGCCACAGCCCACCGAGTGTGAACACCATCCCGGTGAGCGTATTGATTACCGGAAACCACCAGTATGCTTCAGTCACATTCACCGATGAACGACGGATACCAAAGACAAGGAGCGGATACACGGAGAGTACGCCGGTGAAAAACGGATGGACGACGGCGAACATGAGCGACGCTGCCAGCCAGCAGGCTGTACAGTAAGTGTATGTCCGTCGTTCGCCGAGAACGGTCGCAGTCGTTTCGATGCCTGCTTGACGATCCGGTTCGATGTCCGGAATCGCTGAGAAGGTGTGCATTCCCATCGTCCAGAGCCAGCCACTAGCAACCGCCGCAAACGGTGGATATCTCCCAGCTATGGCTGCGTATGCGGTAATTCCTGGAACGATATACAGCCCGTTGGCCAGAGAATCGAACACCGGCGTCGTTTTGAACCGGAACGGGGGTGCGCTGTATTCGCTAGCTAAAACGAGAACCCCGATCAACGAGACGCTCGCTTCCGTGGGAAGAATGGGGATGAATGTGCCGCCGAGAAGTCCGCACGCGAGTACGACAGCAACGACGAACGAACTACCTTCGTAACGAACTTCACGACCTGCTTTTTTCGCGTTGTGCGCATCGATATCTGCGTCGAAGATGTCATTGATGCCGTAGAGGAACACGTTGGCAGGCACCAAGAAATACCCGAACAATGCGAGTGCAATCGGTTGGAATAGATCGGTTACGGTCTCTGCAGCGTACACGACGCCGACGATAACTGGTCCGGCGAGATACAGCCAAAATCGAGGCCGAGACAGCCGAAGGAGGTAACCGACACGTGTCGATTCCGATGGGAGATATCCACCGATATCGACCGTGGAACGGAATCTAGGACCACGCATTAGTCCATCCGATCCTCGATGACTGCGTCTGCGGCGTGTTCGCCACTAATGAGACACATCGGCATTCCGATTCCCGGGGTGGTGTACCCCCCTGCGAAGTACAGCCCATCGACCGCAGCTGACCGATGTGGTGGCCGGAAGAGGGCTGTTTGGCGGAGGGTGTGTGCTAATCCGAGTGCCGTTCCGTTCCAACTGTTATACGTCGAGATGAAATCCTCGATACAGAACAGCTCTTCGCAGACGATGCGGTCGTGCAGATCGGCACCGGTGTTTTCGGCGATATCATCGAGCACGAAATCGCGGTACTGCTCCCGAATATCGGTCGTATCCTTCAGACCTGCCGCGATAGGAACGAGTACGAACAGAGCGCTGTGCCCGTCCGGAGCAACCCCATCATCGGTCTTCGAAGGTGCACAGAGATAGTATGCTGGATCGTCGGGCCACGTTGGACTGTCGAATATCTGTTCGAAGTGTTGGTTCCAATCGGTTGGCAAGACGAGGGTGTGGTGAGAAAGCGGATCGACATGCCCCTCGATGCCGAGGTACATGAGAAACGCCGAAGGTGCGTACGTTCGCTCGTTCCAGTACTCCGCGTCGTACTGACGTGCGCGGGAAGGAAGCAGTTCCTGTTCAGTGTGAGCGTAGTCAGCACCGCTAACGACGATATCGGAGGTGAAGACATCTCCCCCGATGGCTTCGAGGCGAAAACGCTCCTGCTTGCGGGTTATTTCGCTGATTTCCGTCTCTAACGTCGCCGTGACCCCGAGTTCCGTGGCGAGATCGGTGATAGAATCGACCACTCGACCGATACCGCCCTCCGGATACCAGACGCCCATATTGAAATCAACGTGGGACATCATGTTGTAGAGCGCAGGCGTGTTCTTCGGTGCTCCACCGAGGAAAACGAGTGTGTATTGCATGATCTGTTGGAGCTTCGGATGATCGAAGTAGTCAGCAACGTATTCGTCCATCGTGCCGAGCAACTGAAACCCGATCGAGGCGGCATTCATCACGTCACGGTCGATCCAGTCACGTAGACGTGGACGATCCTCGTAGACGAAGTTCTCCATCGCGATCGAATACTGTTCCTCGCTCGTTGCGAGGTACTCTCGGAGGGCATCCCCTGCCCCCGGTTCGTAGGATTCGAACGTTTCGATCACCTGCTCCCGATTCGGTGTGATATCGACCCGGTCGTCGTCTTTGAAGAAGATCCTGTAGTGGGGATCGAGTCGGTCGAGTGCGTAGTACTCTCCGACTTCTCGATCGAAATGCCCGAAAAACCGCTCGAAAACGTCCGGCATAAGATACCACGAGGGACCCATATCGAAACGAAATCCGTTCATCTCCAATCTGGATGCACGTCCTCCCAACTGAGCGTTCTTCTCGATGAGTTCGACGTCCGCACCGGCCCGTGCGAGATAACAGGCGGCAGAGAGCCCACCGAATCCACCTCCAACAACGACAACGGATGTGTCGATGAGACAGGCGTCCGTTGTTCTCATCGCTTTGAGTGCCATACTGAAGATGAGTCGGGGAACGGCTAAAAGTATATGTTTGATATTAGTGATTGCGCCACGCGCTTATGCCGCTACAAACCGAATGACTGGCTGTAATGAACTACGTTTTCTATGGCGGTAAGGGTGGCGTCGGCAAGACGACCTGTGCAGCTGCAACCGGGCTTACGCTCGCTGAACGTGGTACCGAAACCCTCGTTATTTCGACAGACCCCGCTCACTCGCTGTCGGATTCGTTCGAGATGGATGTGTCTGTCGAACCCACTTCGATCCGCGAGCATCTCCAAGCGGTCGAAATCGACCCAGAACAGCGACGGGATGTGTATCAGAGTATGGTCTCGGCGCTAGTCGACGAATTCAGGGACGTCGGTATTCGACTTGATGAGAACGAGATCGAAGCGTTGTTTTCTGCGGGCATCGCGCCCGGCAGTGACGAAGTCGCTGCTCTCGACCTTCTCATCAACTACGTCGATACCGATGAGTGGGAAACCATCGTCCTCGACACCGCTCCGACCGGACATACACTTCGTTTGCTTGACCTTCCTGCTGTGATGGACTCGACACTCGACACCGTACTTTCAGTCCGAGAGCAAGTACGGCGTAAAGCTGATTCAGCCCGTCAATTGATGCTTGGACCAGCCTATTACGCACTAGGAAACCGTGCTGGTGATGAGGAACCCCCGGATATCACCTCATTACAAGACCGAATGAAACGAGTTGATGATATCCTTCACGACGATGAACGGACCGAATTCCGAGTGGTACTCGTTCCCGAAACGATGGCTGTCCGTGAAACGGAACGCCTCGTGGACCAACTCCGTACGTTCGATATTCCGGTCAAAACCCTCGTGGTAAACAAAGTTCTTGAGAACATCAACGAGAACTGCGATCAGTGTCATACGCGCCGTCAAACCCAACAGAAAACGATCAGAGCAGTACAAGAACGGTTTTCCGAGTTGGAAATCCAGCAGCTTCCGCGGATCGATGGAGAGGTACACGGTCTTGCGACGCTCGAACCGATCGCTGATCGGATTCGTCTCCGGACGTGACGATCTACAGGAAGTGGATCTACTAATTATTATTCTATAGTGTTACACCAGTACCGTTGTAACGTACAGGAGTCAGTTGTCGTCACTTCGATAGACTGTGATGATAAGAGTGCGATGCCCTGAACGAGGGGGTATCACTCGTGATGGGGGGTGTCCGATCGCTACGGACTGGCTGTTCCTTCTTTTCATGAATAGGTAGTTAAGTATCAACAGCGTCTTAGATACATCGATGGTGCTGGACGAAGTCACCCCCCCGGTCGTGAGCTTTGTGATCCCGACCTACAACGAGAGGACGACCTTGCCAGCAACTCTCCGAAGTATCGACGCACTCACGACTACCTACTCATATGAAGTTCTCGTCGTCGATGGCGGAAGCACCGATGCAACGCGCGCTGTCGCTCGAAAACATGGTGCGACTGTCTATCACTGCGACGGGGCCGATGTAGGACCGAGTAGACACATCGGTGCCAGACACGCGACAGGCGAGTGGCTCGCGTTCATCGACGCCGACACCACGGTGTCCCCGGCCTATCTCGATACGATGCTCGAATTCACCACTACAGCCGGTATTGGTGGAGCAACCTCACACTGTCGTGTGGTCGGGTGTCGACGCGCAAAGATAGCGGAGTGGACAGTCAACTACCTGTTTCCTCGTCTCTCAGATCCCATTCTTCCTGGATTCAACTGCTTCGTCACAGACACAGCGTATTTCGAAGTGGGAGGCTTTTTGGACGTTCCGAACGAGGACGTCGATTTCAGTCGCCGTTTCGGAGAAGAGTATCGAACGGCCACCTGTCCAGCGATACTCGTCGAAACGTCGGCTCGACGGATCGAATCGTTGGGCTTGACACGAACCTTACTGTATTACTCGATACGTGAATGGCGACGGAGAACCTCCCCGTCTCCGTAGTATCACGCACATATATTGTATAATATTTTTTATTAAGATATAGTGTTGTAGGAATGGTTCTTAATATCTCTTTGCAGCTCTATCCTCGCACTCATCACACCGATTTAACAGATCCGAACGGTTGTGATCGACATCGATTGCTCCGATTCCGAATGCAGGTCCGTCGTATTCGAGCGGTGATTCGTGGTTGAATCCGCGCCGCTCCATCTCTTCGGCGAGTTCGTCGTGACGCTCCTCTAGTCGGCTAGTGTCGATATTACCCTTTTCAGCGTGGCCAGCAGCAATAGCTTCTCCGTAGGGGTGGTTCAGGATCGTCCCAACGAGCTGGTGGTGTTCCGCGTGCTCGCCGCGCAGATGGTCATCACAGAGAATCTCCGGTGGCACGCACCACATTCGAGTCATCCATCTCGACTAAGAAACTCGCTCATAGATCACCATCGATTTAACCGGATTTATTAGCCCATGACTACTACGATTTCACACCAACAGTAAAATACAGCCTAAACATGAACAACATATAATATCATTGTATAAATTACTAAATCTGGGTAATAACGCTTAATACAATGGGCGTAAATTAATAATTGATGTCTCAGCAAGGTACACAGCCCACAGATAGGGCATCGAGTGCGGCGGTGGTCGCAGCAGCGATGTCCGTCCTATACTCGTGGTACGTGTTTTTCTTACAAGGAAAGCAACGACGAGGAATCTTTATTGGCCTCTGGCCCCCCACGATCCTCGCATTCGCGAGCTATCTCGAACAGACGGATATGGTTGAGAATATGCAAGAAGAGATGGAATAATACTAATTTATTATTTTTTGAATAATAACTACTGTGTTTCGATCGGTCGCTGCTGAGATACATCGTTCTCACTCGGACGGCAGGGATGGCAGGATTACACGGACAGAGAACTGCATCGAAAGGAGGTCTGTCGTTCGACATTTATGTGACGGAATCGGTCCCATTAGTAGGATTCGTCCGCTGTTACTGGACCGCTGAACGCCGAGTAGAGGACGCCAAAGTAAACGAAAATTAGGGGAAGCAAGAGGACAGCACCGATTGACATGATGTTGAGTGGGAGTATCGAGACGGCGGCCGACTCCACTGTGAGTTCGAAACCGGGATCGACAATCGGAAACATCAGACTGGCAACGATACCCATGAGGGAGAAGACGAGACCCGCTGTTGCCCCGAGAGCGAGACCGTACTGATCGCGGCTCGTTGCTCCGGCGTAGAACACGGCGAGAACGAACGTCAAAACGACAAGACCGGCTATAACGGGCGAACGTAGATCCGGTCGTAGCGCGGAGACCGTGAGTTGGATATATCCAATTGTTAATACAAATAAAATGAGATACGCTGTAAGCGCGTGGTAACCGTCCATCCGAATTCGATCCCGTAGATCCCCACATAGCTTCAGTCGCAGGAATGCGACACCGTCGACGACGGTGAGAGCGACGACGGCAAGTCCGACGACGATGCCCGGAAGCGTGATGATCGTTGTCGCTCCAACCAGCCAGTTCGCCATGAACATTCCGAGCAAGAACGGCGCTGTAAGACTACCGAGGACGAACGCTCGCCCCCACCACAGTCGCCATCGCTCGTCCTCACGTTGTTCGTACATCTCCGGTGACAGACCTCGAAGGCCCAATGCAGCAAGAATCGCGAACATCAATAGATAGTACCGACTGAATAAATTCGCGTACACGACTGGAAAGGCAGCGAACAGACTACCGCCAAAGACGACGAGCCACACCTCGTTAGCGTCCCAAAACGGGGTGATAGCCGCGAGTAGCTGTGCTTTTTCCTCATCGTCGTCGTGAATTGCAAACAGTATACCGATACCGAAATCGAAGCCATCAAGAAAGAGGAACATTCCGAGGATGAAAAACAGAAGGACAAACCAGAGGTCAGCGAGAGGCAATCCGAACAACGGTTCGGTCGCTAGTTGTTCAACATTAGTCATTGGTGGTCACCTCCGTATCCGTCTGAAGCGATCGATCGATCGAATCGAGTTCGTCACGTGGCGGCGGTCCGCTTTTGATGATACGAGCGACAACGTAGATGTACAGCCCCAACAATAGTGTGTAGCCGGTGATGAAGCCGATGAGTGTGAACGTCGCTTCAGCACCCGTCAGACCGGGTGAGACGCTGTCTGTGGTTTTCATGATGCCCTGAATTACCCACGGTTGCCGTCCGACTTCAGTGACGATCCATCCGAGTTCGACGGTGACGAACCCCAGGAGCGACGAGCCCATCAGTGCCTTGTGGAGCAGGTCGTCTTCGAACAGTTCCCCGCGCCACCATCGATACGTTCCCCAAATCGCCAGTACGATGAACCAAAAGCCGAGTGCGACCATGATCCGAAAGGCCCAGAAAACGATCGCGACGGGAGGTGCTTGCGTCGAAAAGGCGTCCAGTCCACGGATCGTTGCCTGTGCATTCCCGCCGCTGGCAAGCCACGATGCCCCGCCCGGGATACCGATTCCGAAGAGATCTTTCGCCCATGGATTCAGCAACTGATCGATGGTCGTCGGGATTGCGACGATATATTCAGGGACGTACGATTCGGTCTCCCAAACAGCTTCCATCGCAGCGAATTTCTGTGGTTGCGTCTCGGAAACGTGCCGTGCGTAGGCGTCGCCATGAATCGCTTGTAGCGGAGCCGTGATGAGGAGGGCTATGAGTGCGATTTTGAGCGTCGTCTCCCAGAAGTCGATCTGCTGGATAGGATAGCCCCACACGTGATGGCGGAAGACGTAGTAGGCGGCGACACCGGCCATAAAAAGCGCGACCGATTCGACCGCGGCGTTCTGCATGTGGACGAACATCCACGGGAATCGTGGGTTGAAATACGCTGCGAGCGCATCGGTGAGATGCACGACGCGTTGGCCGTTCTCGGTGACCATCTCGAACCCGCGGGGGGTCTGCATCCACGAGTTGGCGATCAGAATCCAGACGGCAGACAGCCATGTCCCGAGACCGACTGCAACGCTCGACAGGAAGTACAGCCGATCCGAGACACGATCGCGGCCAAAGACGAAGACCCCGAGAAAGGTCGCTTCAAGCATGAACGCCATCATGCCTTCGAGCGCGAGGGGTCCACCGAACAGTTCGCCGGCGACCGTCGAGAAGGCGGCGAAGTTTGTGCCGAATTCGAATTCAAGCACAAGTCCGGTCACGGTGCCAACAGCGAAGCTCACGGCAAAAATATTCGTCCAGAATCGCCGGAGCTGCTCGTAGATAGCATCGCCAGAGCGTATTTCCTTCCACGTAAAGTAGATGAGAAACGGCGCCAGACCCATACTCATCACGGGGAAGATGATGTGGACGATAACCGTGATAGCGAACTGCAATCGGCTTGCGAGGACTGGATCAACCATCGGAGGTCACCTGCCACGGCGGATATCGAATACTAACCGTGGGAGGAGCGTTGTGCCCGCGTTCGAGTGGCTGTCGCTCTCGGAATACGAGAACTGACTCCATCTGAACGTTCTGGTTGTCCGGCGGCTTCAACATAGAGGAGGTTGGAACCACCACGAGGTCAACCGCCGGGGAATTCTCAGCTGTTGGGAAACAGCATAATATCCGTTTCTCTGGGGGGTCTACGAGTAATGTCTATCATGGGCACGCAGGTCCTTCCCAGCACATTGAGGGATCGGATAGCCTATTCCGTCTGCGCATCAAAAGTCGACAATGGGGACCGATCCAGTGAAGAATGAAGACTCGCCGGCGATACAGGACGTCCTTGATGCGCTGGATGACCCCGACTGTCGAGCCATTCTCGAAGAGACCGAACAACCTATGACTGCCAAAGAACTCGGCGAACGCTGTGAGATATCCACCTCAACCCTTTACCGCAAGTTGGATCTCTTGAGTACGGCTACACTCGTGCGAGAACTCCACAGTGTTCATCCCGACCGCGGCCGAATCACACGTTACCAACGAGATATAGCGAGTTTGAACGTTTCCATAACAGACGACGATCAGTTCGATGTGAGGATAAACCGGCCGGAGCGGACAGCAGACGAACGACTCGCTGATATGTGGTCAGAAATGGGTGAAGAACTATGAGTCAAACGGTAGCATTCGGAATTATTGCGATCAAAACGATCATACTGCTTTTGGGAAGTGGTATCACGTACATCGCCTACAAAGCCCACCGGCGGACTGGAGCACCATCACTCCGTGCTCTTGCGCTTGGATTTGGCGTCGTTACCATCGGTGCACTTCTCGCTGGGATTGCACACCAGCTTCTCGATGTTGCCCTCCAGACCGGCGTTCTCATTAACAGTCTCTTGACGGCGATCGGCTTTGGGATCATCATCTATTCGCTGTACATCGAACGGTGACTACGGTTCACAGCAGCTTGACGTGGATAAACACCATCGGCGCTTTACACGCAACTGGAAGCTCTTCCCCGACAACTGCTGAAATGTTTAACTGCTCCAATACCGTACACACAGTAGAAATATGTTCGAGAAGATCACCGCTAGAGAACTCGCGGACCGCCAAGACTCGAACAGAGACGAGTACACGCTCATTGATACCCGTCCAGAAGATAGTTACGAAGCGTGGCGTATCGAACAGGCCACGAACGTTCCGTTCGGTCCCGCCGAGACCCTGAATGACGATCAACGAGCGGAAATCGAGGAACTAGCCAACGGTACCGAGATAATCACTATTTGTGGGAAGGGGGCGACATCGACGAGACTTGCTTCCGAGTTAGACGCCAACGGATTCGACGACGTCGCGGTCGTCAATCGAGGCATGCGTGGTTGGAACGCACTGTATGAGACGACTCGTATCAACACCGGGAACGACGATCTCCTCGTCGTTCAGTTTCAGCGCCGCGCAAAGGGCTGTCTGAGTTATCTCATCGGGTCAAAACGTGCAAATGAGGCTATTGTCATCGATCCCACACGACACACCGACCAGTACGTAACTACCGCTGCAATGGAGGGGCTGACGATTACACGGGTTCTCGATACGCACGTTCACGCTGATCATATCTCGGGTGGTCGGGACCTCGCAGCGGCGCTCGACGTTCCCTACCATCTTGGTGAACGAGCGACTGAACGCGATATTCAGTACGGATTCGAACCACTGGCAGACGGTGAGACGATCACCGTCGGGGAGACGAACGTGGAAGTACAGGCCGCACCGGGCCACACCACGGAGATGGTCGTCTACCGTATCGGTGATGACGTCGTTCTGACTGGTGACAGCCTGTTCCTCGATTCGGTTGGACGCACGGAACTCGAATTCGGCGAAGATGCAGCTGAGAAGGGTGCACGAATGCAGTACGACACCCTTCATGAGACGCTACTGGAACTTCCAGACGAAATGGTTGTTCTGCCCGGCCACGTCACAGTAAATAACGACGGCACCTATGAGAACGCATCGCCAGGCAAACCGGTCGGAGCGTCACTTGGCGACGTTCGCAACCAACTTGATCTCGTTACCCTTGATGAAGAGGAATTCGTCGAGTGGATGGTCGAGAACGTCCCCGAGAAACCAGACAACTATAAGACGGTTATCAGCATCAATCTCGGAACAGAAAGCGTTGAGAGCAGTCGGGATGCCACGATGCTTGAGACTGGGGCGAACAACTGTGCGGCCTGAGAGGACACGAAATTGTATATCCTATTTATATTTGATATATAACGATGAAATATATGATATTAAATTTATATGAAGTGATAGAGAGCAGTGAAGATATCGTCTAGTAGGGGTGTTTAGGCGCTGTTCGATAACGGTATTGAACGCTATGGGATAAAATACGCCTCTTCTACGATCTCCACTTACGTATCTAAATACAGTAATATAATATATATTATATATCATTTCATCTAACTCCATGGTCTTATATGCTCTCGCCATATGACAACTAATCGATAGATATTTATGGTCCTATAACAAGATAGTAACACAGCTATGTCGTCCCAAGTAGGAGATCGTGTTGGTGGTCTTCCAACGTTTGCTGCACTCGATTGTTACGCAGTGCTTGAGCAAGAGCGTCAGGGGGCAAGTATACAAATCGACGAGAGCTATTTCCGCGGCCAGTTGAAAGCGATAGATGCTATCGACAGCGTTGACTTGCGGAAACGACGAGAAATAATCACTCAGTCATATGATTTGATAAATAATATCAACGTCGATATTGAATCGTTCACCGAAGACAATCTTCAGACGGCCTCGAGAAGGCTTCGACAGATTCTACAACAGATGCCTGAAGTCCAGTATCTAAAACACAATTTTCCAGGCACTTGTTTCATCGTTCCTGAATGGCTGCGTACGCAGGGTAGAATCAGATACGGTGCACGTATCTACTTCTTCCGGGAAGACTCATCTCCGGATCCGGAGGAGATCATACAACGAAATATCGAGACGATCATGAGTGACAAACAAAACGGTTTTGAGCAGTATCAAGGCCGTTTGCACGGATATCCGGACTGCTGTATTGATTACTTCTCATCGTACGATCGTCGACAGGATGTCGCTCCTGAATTGGACGCGATCGAACCGCTCACCGATGCCATCAACGATGATGCGATACGAGGTGATTCGAACGCGTCTACATCGATCGAAGAGTTTTTCGATGGTATCTTTGAGTATCCAGATACCTATGCATTTTTCGCGCGTGAGTTCTACCCTCAACCGGGATGCAATCAGGCACGACAACAGGGAATATCCATCTATGATCTGTTGTATGATAGATATCCCGAGACCCTCGTCAATGACTTTTTCCGAATTAATGTGAGCTGGAGCTATCGAGTGGCACAGAACGTTTCATCACCGAACGAATCCTCATCGAGACCATCTCCCGGTTCGTTTGGACGCGAACATATTTTGTTTTATTTGCCTCTTTCATCAATATTTGCTCTCCCGAAATATTCTGACGAGGACGAACACTAGTTATGACGACTGCTTCCAACTGACCTCATACTATCCGATCGATATATTGGTTATTTGTGGTTTTTGTACTTCGATCATCGAACGTACATTGATTCTTTAGAAGGTTATAGATGCTATTTTTGAGATTAATGATTTATGCCTCTGGTTCGCTCTGTGACAGTAATTAGAGCGTCGGAATATCAAACCGGGTAGCGACCGTGGTATGACTAAACAGCGCGTCAGATAATACATCAACTATTAGACGATATATTTTCAAATACTGTCCTACCATATCGGTGTCGAAAATACTCCAATACGATTAGTCAATATATAACCATTAAATTACTTATTATATATTAATTTTATTATGTAAGTTATGCTGTCTCTCTCATCCAAGGTGTGTGCGTTATTCCTACCAACAATCCGTTCGGTTCGATCAGACGAGTCACAGTCTGTCCCCATGGTTCTTCTTGGGTAGAAACAAGGAGACGATAGTCCTCTGCTTTTAGCGCGGCTGTTGCTGCTTCAATATTCTCTACCTCAAACTCGATCCATCCTTGTGGTGTGGGAATATCATCTTGCCAATTATCACGTCCAAAACATGACTCTGCGGCCTGCGAAAGCGGCCAAAGAGCGAACTGTTTGACGCCCGGCAACTCCGTCGTGTGTAGATATCCGTTTTCGTCTTTGAAGGGGATGCCCAGTAGTTCGGCGTACAAGTCCCGGCTTGCTGCATCGCCCCTAACAACGGGTCCGAACCCGGCAACGAAAAGGACGTTAATATTCTCTATTGACATCGATGTTCGTTTCTCCACTCAAAGAAAGGTGGGTAGCTACCATAGTTGTTGACCCAGCGATGCAAATGTCACTGTGCTCATCTGCCGGTGTTGAGACAGCCATCGACATCATAACGATCGAAGTAGATGCGTGTCATACCGGGGTCACAATAGCCCGTTAGATCGTGTGCTACAATCATTTTTCAGTATCGTCTTAGGTACCAACTGAGATGGACGTTTTTCTCGGCTCGAAACTCGTCCAACAGTAAATCGACGAACGCCAGTTTCGTTCGTCGGGGCGGTTGAGCGCGGTCGGTAGGAGAATCGGCTGTGAGGAACTGTCGCCCGGAGAGATCAACGGAAGGATAGGACGGACTGTCAGTTTTCTTCGATTTCAGCGTTGCACTCCGGACAGACGAGGGTGAACCCATCGTTGCTCGGAATCAAGCGGAGATTGTCATAGCCGCATTTAGGACATTCTCTCGGAACACGAACATCCTCGCTGTCGCGTGGTGCACCCATCGCGTAGGCAATGACTTCGCCATCGGATTCGTTCGTGCCCGTCTGGTATTCACCGGGTGCGAACCGCACTACTTCGCCTTCTCCGACGATGATCTCCTCATCTCGCGTTTCGAACGTTGCTTCACCCTCAACGATGAGGAAGACCTCCTCTTGGTCCATGTGAGTGTGCAATCCACTCGAGAATTCCTCGCCGGATTCGAGTCGGTAGTAGTTGATCGATAAATCGCTCGTCCCGAGTGGATCCGTAAGTCCGCGACGGTCGATATCTCGTCCGAATGCGCCCGGTTCAACATCGTCGATGGAAACTTTCTCCATGAGTGAGGGTTGATCGTGCAAACGATATATATCTGGTTATCCACCTCCGATTCGACGGTCTCCGCGCCGGGCGCTACGCTGTTCGTGCAATTTCTCGATGGCGGCCGGAGATGTGCAGAGCGGGAGGCGTTCGGATACGACACCTGGCCGGAATCGTACTCCCGTTCGATCACCGTAGGTTCACGTCGCCAGAGCGATCAGACCGACTCGAACGTCCAGAGTTGGTTGTCGTCACCGTTCCAGGACCACTGCTGAATGTTCGTCCCGTTCGAAGTCGACGAATTCGCCACGTCGACGGCCTTATCACTGTGAACCGGCTGGACGTGGTATTCGCCGCCGCCCTGGTCGTGGAGTTCGAAGCGCTGATTGTCGCCACCGCCGTCGGAGTACTGCTGGATGTTTGTGCCGTCCTCGGTGGATGAGTTCGCTACGTCGAGCACCTTCCCACTGTTGACGTTGGCGATCCGATATTGGCCGTTTCCGGTGTCTTCGACGTTCCACTGCTGATTCGAGCCGCCACCGTAAGAGTACTGCTGGACGTTTGCACCGTCCTCGGTAGACGAGTTTGCCACGTCGAGTACTTTCCCACTGTTGACGTTGGCAATACGGTAAGTGCCGTTCGCGATGGGACTTGAGCCGTTGTCGTCGTCACCGCCTCCGTCCCCGCCGGAGTCACCGACTGTGACATTGGAACTTCCGCTGCTCTGGTAGCCCTCGGTGGCTAAGATCTGGTAGTCGTGGCTGCCCATGTCCATGCCGTTACTGGCCCACGCATCGAAGTGATTGCCGGTGGTGATAGTACCCCCGGTCCGTCTCGACTGACGGACGCTCCAATACTGCGGGAAGGTCGCCTCGCCTATGATGGAGGGGGCATTTTCCCGCAACGTCTCATAGATGTCGTACGTCCCACCGTCGCTGTTGACAGTACCCTTGAAATCCCCATCGGGTCGGTAGCTGCCCCAGTTGTCGACGATGTAGTACTCGACCAGTGGATCCGTCGTCCATCCGTAGAGGCACAGGTAGGCGTTGCCGGACGGGTTGAACGAGCCCGAGTAGGTCACATTCCTGCGTCCACCGGTTTCCCAGCCTTTACCAGCGACGAAGTTCCCCGTGTCGCTCCACTCGGTGCTGTAGTTGCCTCCGTTCCCCAACGTCATGGACACCGTTCCTTGAGCGTCGGTCCAGAACGAGTAGAAGTATCCACCGTCGTTGCCGGTCTGGTTTTCGGTGATGGCCGCAGCGGCCGGACTTGCGACGGCTCCGGCGCCGAGGCCAGTCGCCACAGCGGCCGAGACTGCCTTTATGTAATCTCTCCGACCGATCGAGTCCATGCCTCTTTCATCGGATTCGATCGGTTGATTGTCGTCTGCCCCGCAATCTGTTGAGTTCTCTGCCATCGCGGTGTGGTCGTTGCATTTCTCCGTTGTATCTTCGACATCGTGTGTATCTTCGATGTCGCATTCGTTGTTTGCCATGGTTGTTGAATCGTGTTTTTTACCCCTTTTGAGGAGGTGTTGTAAGGTATTCGTCGGCGGGACTCCCTCATCCGCCGTCGTCACCGGATCCATCACAGAGCCCCGGCTCTGGGGGGATGGGTGGCTCCGGCGGACTGTGCTGTTTGTTGACTTACCAAACTGTGATGTTGGAACTTCCGCTGCTCTGGTAGCCCTCGGTGGCTAAGATCTGGTAGTCGTGGCTGCCTATATTCATGCCGTTACTGGCCCACGCGTCGAAGTGGTTGCCGGCAGTGATAGTACCTCCCGTCCGTCTCGACTGACGGACGCTCCAATACTGCGGGAAGGTCGCCTCGCCTATGATGGAGGGGGCATCGTATCGCATTGATTCGTAGATGTCGTACGTCCCACCGTCGCTGTTGACGGTGCCCTTGTAGTCGTGTTCAGGCCGGTAGGTACCGTAGTCGTCGAGGACGTAGTACTCGACCAGTGGATCCGTCGTCCATCCATAGAGGCACAGGTAGGCGTTGCCGGACGGATTGAATGAACCTGAGTAGCTTACGTTCCTACGGCTGCCGGTGCTCCAGCCCTTGCCGCAGACGAAGTTTCCTGTATCGTTCCACTCGACGCTGTAGTTGCCTCCGTTCCCCAACGTCATGGACACCGTTCCTTGAGCGTCGGTCCAGAACGAGTAGAAGTATCCGCCGTCGTTGCCGGTCTGATTTTCAGTGATGGCCGCAGCGGCCGGACTGGCCATAGCACCAACCCCGAAACCAGTCGCCACGGTGGTGGCGACTGCTTTCATGTAGCTACGCCGATCTGTTCGGCCGTCTGCCGCTCGTGTTTTCTCCACGATACCATCGTCGGATGGTTGTGACTTATTGTCGTCTTGCATGCATATCCATCTCCTGCAGTTCGACAATAGAGATACATCCTAATAAATATTATGGATATTTGAACTGTGAAATTGTATGTCCTTATCATTGATTCATAATTATATAGAATTTAAATAATAGATCATTCGTTGTTGGTGGTCTTCGATACCTACCCGTACACTTATCATGGTACGCTTGATGCACCAGCTATGAGCCTCCCAGATCAACAGGGACGGTCAAGTACCGCGATCAACGGTGACGACATGATCATTACGTATATCGGCGGCGGTAGTCGCCAGTGGGTGCCGAAGTTCGTACAGGACATGGCGCTCTCGACCCTCGATGGCGAGGTTCGCCTCTACGATGTCAACTATGAGAGTGCACAGTTGAATGCTCGTTTCGGGAATTGGGTCGAGATAGAGTGCGAGACGAATGGAACGTGGAGCTACGAAGCTGTCGAGGATCTCGAGACGGCGTTAGCAGGTGCAGATGTCGTTATCACCTCGACGCAGTTCGATCCTGCTGAAACGTTCGTCCACGACCTCGACATTCCACAGGCGTACGGCATCCACGGCGCTGTCTCGGCGACGATCGGTCCCGGCGGGATCATGCGGGCGATGCGGACGATTCCTCTCTATCGAACGTTCGCAGCGACGATCCGCGAGCAATGTCCGGACGCGTGGGTGTTCAACTTCACCAATCCGGTGCATTTCGTCACCCGTGCGCTGTACGACGAGTATCCCGAGATCAATGCTGTTGGCCTTTGCCACGAGGTGATGGGCACCAGATTCTACCTCGCGCACCTCGCAGAAGAACACCTCGGTGTGGACGCGACCCACGATGACATCACTCTCAACGTCAAGGGGATCAATCATTTCACATGGGTCGATGAGGCATACTGCAAGGGTATCGATCTCTGGCCACTACTAGAGGGATACCTCGACAGCGAGCAAGCAAATCGGGTGTTCACGCCGACGGATCTAGAAGACGAAAGTGTGTTCGTCGACAACCAACAGGTTACGTGGGAACTGTTCCGGCGCTTCGGTCTGTTTCCCGCGGCGGGCGATCGCCATCTCGTTGAGTACGCCAACTGGTTTCTTCACGGAGGCGAAGACACACTCAACCGCTGGGGTATCAAACGGACCGGGAGTGACTACCGGGCCAAACACTGGACTCCCACAGACTCCAAGCAGACGACCGATGTCAAGGCATGGCTTGACGGCGAGAAAGCGTTCGAACTCGAACCCACCCACGAGGTGTTTGCGGACGTGCTAGAGGCGCTTGCAGGAGGAGATCCTTTCACCACGAACGTTAATATGATCAACACTGGACAGGTTTCCGATATCGAACAGGGTGCTATCGTAGAAACCAATGCGCTCGTCCGTGCTAACGAGATCCGGCCGCTCTCGACCGGCGGTTTTCCGCGTCAAATTCGGTCGATAATCGCTACCCACGTCGACACTATCGAGACCGTGATCGACGCCTCGCGGACTGGTGATGTCGATGAAGCCTTCAAAGGAGTACTCATCGATCCTCAAGTTCGTACGCTCTCGCCACAGGATTCCCGGGACATGTTCGCCGAACTGGTCGCGGCCGAGACGTCGTACCTTTCGGAGTGGGAACTGGAAGCGTCAGAGGTGCTCGCAGGATCGCCAGAGTACGAGTAGGTGATCCCGGCAGATCCCTTTAGTGAGCACGCCGCGGTGTGCGAGCAATCAGCCGTCGATCAATGTGTCTGTGAGGGCGTGGTACGCGGGCTTGGGATCACAGTTATCGTCGAACAACAGTGGATCGTCCGTGTATCGTTCGGGGAAGTCCTTGAACTGCCGTAGCCAGGAGTTCGCGTCGTTCACTCCCCATTGGACGAGTGTATCACAACCGGTTTCTAAACAAGCTTCGGCGATCGCTCGATAGTACGCGGCCTGTTCTTGGCATCGATCGTCGGGAGCATCACCAGCGGTGAATGCGACGTCCATCTCGGTGATCTGTACATCGAGCCCAAGCTCCTGAAATCGGCGGATGTTCTCCGCGATGGATTCGGGAGCCGGTCGGTCGCCCAGGAAGTGACACTGAAGCCCGATGCCGTCGATCGGGACATCGCGTTCGAGGAGATTTGAAAGCAGGGTGTAGATGCTGTCAGATTTTTCGTTTACAGCGTCGGCACCGTAGTCGTTGTAATAGAGCGTCGCGTCGGTGACTTCGCTGGCCCAGCGGAACGCACGATCGAGATACTTCTCACCCATCGCGTCCGCCCAGACTGTCTCTCGGAGCGTCCCATCGTCGGCGACTGCCTCGTTTACAACATCCCAAGCGTCGACTGTAGCCCGGTATCGGCCCGCGACGGTATGGATGTGATCCCGAAGAAAGGTTTCGAGTTGTTCGTCGGTGTACTCCCATGCTTGGAACCAGTTGGGCAGTTGGTTGTGCCAAACGAGTGTGTGCCCACGAACGTACATATCGTTTGCCCGCCCGAAATCGACGATCGCGTCGGCATCAGTGAAATCGTAGGTGTTTCGTGCGGGTCGAAGCGGCCCCATCTTCAGGGCGTTTTCGGGAGTGATCGCGTTGAACTCGTTTCTCACTGTCTTCCAGTAGCTCGGATCGTTTCGAAGTGATTGTGCGTTCAGTGTGGCACCGATCCGAAATCCACGGTCGGTAGCTACCTCTTTGAGGCTCGAATCGTTCGACATTCCGTCGTCAAATGATCGGGAATACGTATGTAAGTGTCGCTGATTCGGTCGTGTTGGGATGATTTCGACTGAACATCGGATCACTCAGAGAGCGTCGTTCAGTTCATTTCCGACCGTTGCATGCGCCACTGTTGGAGTATACGGGTGCTGTATTTGAGCGTTAGCAGAGCAGCATAGCCGATACTACAGATGATCAGTGCAGCCATCGAATAGAGGACCAGAAAACCCGCCACCTGGTTGGCTCCGAGTGCCTGGGCGACCGCGGACAGTCCCAGTAACACCGCTGCGATCGGTACGAGAACCAGTACGTAGGGATGCTCGAACCGGCTCATGTACGCGTCTATCATACGACTATGATGTGTGTCCACTCATATCAATCATGTGCTTTTCCCACCAGAGTGATGACAGCCATCGATCCGTCTACTATTGGTCGCACGAACAACCAGTACCTTTATTAAATTCAGGTGCTATTCGAGTACAATGTCCCACCGTCCATCGAGTCTTAGCCACCAACTGTGGTTGTCTATTTTCGCTGTCAGCGTTGCGATGTTACTGTTGCTCGGCTGGTCATTCATCTATCTCGAACCCGGAACGCCGTCGTACGTGATCGGTCAAGTGAGTGCAGCTATCGTCATCGTCACCACTCTCGGCACGTTGATAGCGTTGTCCTCCGATTGGGCTCCGTTCTGAGTTCGGGTGCCAAACGTAGACGTCACGTCTCACTCGTGTGTCTGCTGTTTGTCGTCTGCCGAAGAACTAGGTTCTTCGTCAGTGTACTCCGGACTGTCCCAGTAGTCGTGGTCGTCGAGTTGGCGGAAACACCTCGTTCGGTGGAACGTTTCTTCGTCCTCATAGAGGTCCGGACGTTCCCGGCGACAGGCTTCACGTGCTTCGAGACATCGCGTATGGAACCGACATCCCGATGGCGGCTCCGTCGCGTTCGGAATGTCGATCTTTCTGACCGGCGGTGACTCGCGCATGGCTTCCTCGGCCTGCTCGGGATCAAGGATCGGTGTCGCCCACTGTAGTACCTTGGTGTACGGATGCTGTGGGTTCGTGGTGATCTCCTCGGCGGTCCCGACCTCGACGATCTCTCCGAGATACATCACGGCTATCTTTCCGCCCGACTTTCCCGCTAGGTACCTTGCGTTTGCGAGATCGTGACTGATAAATACGAACGACGTGTCGAAGATCTCCTGCATTTCGAGGAATAGGTCCATCACGCCGATCCGAAGCGAAACATCGAGGGCGCTGACCGCCTCGTCTGCGAGGATCACGTCGGGTTCGACCAGCAGCGCGCGGATGAGTGCCACCCGTTGTTGCTCACCACCCGAGAGTTGGTGAACGTACCGCTCAGCGTAGTCCTCTGGGGGGCTTATCCCCGTTCGTTCGAGCATGTTGAGGATCCGATTTCTCCGCTCTTCGTGGTTGAGATGGGGATTCCAACGTTTCAACGGAACCGCGAGATTATCGAGCACTGAGCGGTACGGGTTCAGTGCCGCGCCAGGGTCTTGATGAATGATCTGGAGAGATCGACGGATCTCTTCGAACGTGATATCCGCGTCCGACTCGCCAGCTCGCACGTCCCAAATATCGTGACCACGGTACTCGATTGAGCCGCCCGTGGGACGTTGCAATCCGACGGCTGCCTTTCCGAGGGTCGTTTTACCACAGCCACTCTCACCGACTAGAGCAATGACATCGTTTTCGCCGATATCGAGGGAGATATCGTCGACCGCCCGAACGGTCGGTTCCTCCTCGATACCCAGTCGGTCACTGATCCAAGCGGGTATCATCGCGTTCACGAGCGATGAATCCTCGAAGTGGACCTTTAGGTTCTTTATCGAGATCAACGGTTCGTCAGTACTCATCGACGGTCACCACCGAACGAGAGCGGGATCGTTTCATCGGCGTGCTCCCAGTAGTGACACCGCACCTCGTGTCCATCATCGACATCGTAAAACGGGGGGTCGTCTGCCGTACACCGTTCGTCACCTAAGGGACACCGGGGATGATACGAACAGCCTGATGGATGGTTGATCGGATCGGGGCTCTCGCCGTCGATCTGTCGCATTTCCTTGAGCGGTGTCTGGAGGTTGGGTGTCGATTTGAGCAATGCGCGTGTATAGGGGTGGGAAGCGTTTCCGAGGATATCGTTCGCCTGCCCGACCTCAACGAATTCGAACGCGTACATGACCGCCAGCCGGTCGGCAAACCCGGAAACGATCGGTAGATCGTGGCTGATGAACACCATTGTGAGGTTGTACTTGTCCCTGATGTCATAGAGCAGGTTGAGGATCGAACGTTGCATGAGCAAATCGAGCGCGGCGGTCGGCTCGTCCATGACGAGCACCTCTGGCTCTAAAATCAAACTGAGGGCGATGAGTGCCCGTTGTTTCTGTCCACCGCTCAGTTCGTGAGGAAACGACCCGAGCATCCGGTATGGATCGAGGTGGAGGTCGGCGAACAGTTGTTCTGCGCGCTGGAGACCGTCGTCTCTGTCCCAGCCGTGGGCGTCGAGCGTCTCCTCGAAATGTTCTTTGATGCTCATCGTCGGGTTGAACGCGCTCATTGCCCCCTGGAACACCATCGAAACCGTTTCCCAGCGAAACTCGCGGAGCTCCCACGGCTGAAGCCCGAGAACGTCGATCGGCATCCCGTCTTCGGGATAATACGTGATCTCCCCGCTCAGGAGTCCGGGTTCGACGACGGCGTCTAAAAGTGAATCCGCGAACATCGATTTGCCGCTTCCGCTTTCACCAACGATTCCGAGGATCTCCCCCCGGTGAATGTCGAGGTCGATGTCTTTGAGAACGTGAGATGCACCCTGGTCCATCTCGTATCTGACGTTCGTCTCCCGAACCGTAATAATCGGATCTCCCTCCGATCGAGAATCAGCTCGTGAGACGTTAATCGATTCGTTTCCCATGTCTGATCACCCTCTGTACTGCTTGCTGGACCAGGACGTCCGAAACCGGGAACACCACTCTGGTGTGTGTATCATCCACTATAGGATGGTAACTAATGTTATAAATAACCTTCTATATATTGTTGATAAATACTGTCTGGTCGGCAGATGTTGTTCTGAGGGAACCGTGTCTCTCAGTCCGGATCATGTTCTCTCGGCTCGGTCGGTCCCGACGAATCGGAACTATCCGTACAGTTCCCGCATCGGTACCAAACATTTATTATGTATTATTCCTCCCTTGTAGAAGATGGTAGAGAAGTACCAACGATCAGTAACCATTTCGCGGCGACGAATGTTAGAACTGACGGGGATAGCGGGGATCGGGACGATTGCAGGCTGTCTTGGCGGTGACGACGATGACAGCGACCTACTCAACCAGGGGCTGGAAACCGTCGACGTGGATTACAACGAGAACTACGAAGAGGAGATGAACGAGGCAGTTCCCGGGGGGGAGATCAATCCGTACAACGGAGAACACATCTTCAACCCCTACCACACGTCGTGGAACCCCGGCGAGGTTCAGGAGACGTCCTTTGAATACCTCGCCATCTACAGCACCGAGCAAGGGGAGTTCATCCCTCGGATCGCAGAGAATTGGGAGATCGACGAGCAGACGGGCGCCACACGCATCGAAATCAGCGACGAGTATGGCTGGTCTGACGGGAGTCAGATAACGTCGGCTGATTTCGTGACTGCCCTCAAACTGTCGGCGTATCTCGATCAGGGGATCGAGACGTACGTCGATCCGAACGACATTACCACCGATGGTGAGTACGCGTTCGAACTCCAGCCTCGTGAGGAGTATCAAAGTATCGAACGAGAGCTGTGGATCAACCAATGGGCCGAGACGTTATTGAACGTCTCGGAGACCCACTACAGCCAGTTTATCGAGCGATTCGAGGACGCTGGGGACGACGAGGTCGAACAGATCCAACAGGATGTCGTTTCGTTCGAACCGGAGTGGGATCAAGCGCTCTTTTCGGGACCGTTCGTCTTCATCGAGGCAAACGAAGAGTACGCCGATCAGATCCCGAACCCCGAACACCCCATTGCCCAAGACTGGGAGTTCTACCTCCGATACGGACGGGCCAAAGACGAGGCAGGGTTACGCGCGGGTGAGGTCGACTGGCGGCACAACGATCCGACCCTACAGGACCTCCCAGAAAAGTATGACACGCCGCCAGTCTCATACTCCGGTCAGTCGTTTGCGTTGCTGTTTGGTCCGGAGGATGAGTACATTAGCAACGACCCCCGCGTCCGACAGGCTCTCTCACACGTCGTCGACTTCAAGACGCTCGTTGCCGAGGTCGCTCCCGACACCCCAGCAGACACGTACTCGTGTGGTATCGACGCTGGCTACGTCGAGTTCTTCGTCAAGGACAGCGTGTTGGAGGCGATGACGAACTACATTCCGGAGAACCGAGACCGTGCGACGGAACTACTCGAAGATGCTGGGTTTACTCAGGAGGATGGGGATTGGTACACGCCCGATGGTGATCACTGGGAGCTGAACTTCCCCGTCGGTGACTGGTTCCAACAGCCGTCCGAGATGATCTACAACAATCTCAATGAGTTCGGCATCGGTGTCGACTACTACATCGAGGAGATGCCGACGTGGCAGGCAGAAGTCGAGGACGGCTCCCAGTACGACATCAGCGTCCACCTCAACTACGGAATGGCCCGTGACTACCACGCCCACGCCGATCTCCAGGAAGAACTGTTCGGCCCGACCAGGGGCGCTGTTTCCGAGCGCGAGCTGTTCGGGAACGAGGTCGAAGTACCCGAGATCGGGAACCCCGATGGCGACATGATCACGGTCAACTTCGAGGAGACCCTCAACGCACTCTCGACCGCTCAGAACGATGACAAAGTTGTCCAGCACGCAACCCGACTTGCGTGGGCCCACAACCACCTCCTCCCTGGGACGATGATCCATCCATGGAGCGAACACTACTGGGTGAATGCTGGCGAGTGGAACTTCGATCTCGAATCGGATGCCTGGTTGACGTCCAACCGCATCACGCATTACTTCCTCGAGCATGGGCTCGAACCACAGTAATTGGTCGGTGCATCAGGTTTGATTCGTTTGCCTCGTCGGTAAAAACACGATCGAGATGGTCCGCGTTCGGTTCACCTCGACGAAGAACTTTATACTGATCTCACACACATCACGACTGTGATGAGAGAGACCGATGCACGTGATGTAGCGATAACAGACGTTCAGACAGCGCGAGTGGAGTCGGGGTTTCACTGGACGTTCATCCGAATCACTACCGATGTCGGCGTCACTGGGGTCGGTGAGGCGGTCCTCGGACCGAACGCCAACGCCTACATCGAACACGCAAAGGAGTTGATCATCGGGAAGAATCCGGTCGATATCGATGCGCGCTGTACGGACCTTTTCGATGGGTCGTGTTTTCTTGGCGGAATGAACGGGGTCGGCGTCACTGCGATCTCCGGGATCGATATCGCGCTCCATGACCTCGCTGGAAAACTCCTCGGCATTCCAGCCTACCAGCTCATCGGCGGGAAACACCGTGATACGGTTCGCGTGTACTGTGACAGCCATGCGGGCGAACACCTCCATCAGACGGACGACGATTCGTATTCCCCAGAAGCGTACGCCGATGCTGCAGAAACAGTCGTTGCTGATGGATTCGACGCGTTAAAGTTCGATCTCGATGGACCGGATCGACACGAACAGGACGGACGAAACAAGCACCTGAACGCACGAGCGATCGAGCACCGTCGAGAGATCGTAGAAACGGTGATCGACCGCGTCGGCGACCGTGCTGATGTTGCGTTCGATTGCCACTGGAGTTGGTCCGGTGACACTGGCCGCCGCCTGGCAAGCGCGCTCGAACCGTACGACGTCTGGTGGCTCGAAGACGCTGTTCCACCCGAGAACCACGAGGTACAGACCTACGTTACGCACAACACGGATACCACTATTGCCGCCGGAGAGAATCTCTATCGGGTCGAAGGTGCCCGTCGGCTGATCGAGAACCAAGGGATCGATATCTTCCATCCGGATGTACCGAAAACCGGTGGGATGCTTGAAACGAAGAGGGCTGCCAACATGGCTAAAGCGTACTCCATTCCGCTGGCACTCCACAACGTGGCCTCACCGCTCGGCACGATGGCTAGCGCCCACGTTGGAGCTGCAGCGTCCAACTTCCTTGCCCTTGAATTTCATGCACGTGATATCGAGTGGTGGGACGATCTGGTCACTGAATCCGATCCCCTCATCCAAGACGGACGCATTACGGTTCCCGATGCTCCCGGACTCGGCGTCGAACTCGACCACGACGTCCTCACGGACCATTTGGTCGACGGCGAAACCATGTTTGACGACGCATAGCTCGCTCGATGAAGGGCAGTATTGATCTCGCTCACCACCCGACCAACGATTCTCGTTTGGATACCGATGGTGCCCATCCTCTCCTGTTCCACGTCAGTTACCATACCACAAAATCAGAAAATTATTAATAAGTGGAGTGTGATAGTCAGTAGCAATAAACATGACAAATTGGCTGGTAAAGAGATTGGGGCAGGCAGTACTGACGGTCGTCGTCGTGTTCCATCTGACGTTCGTCCTGGTCCGGGTGATGCCCGGCAACCCATTGGATGCAATGATGGCACAGATGCTCGAACAGTATCCGGGAGACCCAGCGACTGCACGCCGAGTCGTCGAACTTCATTTGAATATCCGCCCAGACAAGCCGTTGCACGTCCAGTACGTGGATTACATGTCGTCGCTTCTTCAGGGTGATCTCGGTTATTCGATATCACAGAACGCCTCGGTCAATCAGATCCTCGCAGAGGCCATTCCGTGGACTATCTTCTACATGTCCATCGCACTGGTCATCACGTTCGTCACGAGCATCTGTCTCGGTGCGATCATGGCGTACTACGAGGGTTCGAAATTCGATACTGTAATGACCGGCATCGCCGTTCTCGAAACCTCTACTCCCTACTACGTCGCAGCACTCCTCCTATCGTTCGTCTTTGCATACCAACTGGAGTGGTTTCCGACCGGGGCACGCTATCCAGGCGGGGTCGAAATCGGTCTCAGCCCCGAGTTCGTATTCGGAGCGTTACACCACGCAGCATTACCGATAATCTCACTGATCGTTACGGGTGCCGCGGCGTCGCTCAGCATGCGTGGTAATTCAATCAGCGTCCTCGGTGCTGATCACATCCGAGTGGCCCGCTTGCGGGGGCTTCCCCCATCCCGGATCGCGCTTCGATACGTCATGCGCAACGCGCTGTTACCGCTGTACACCGGGTTGTTGTTGACAGTCGGGTTCATGATCGGGGGCTCGATCATTCTTGAGGACATCTTCAGCTACCACGGCATGGGCTGGTACATGTTCGAAGGCGTCAATAATCGTGATTACCCGTTGATGGTGGGCGGGTTCATGGTCATCTGTATCACGGTGGTGATCGCAATGATCATCGCGGACATCACCTACAGTCGGATCGATCCCCGTGCTCAGGCCGAAGGAGACAGTACGGAGTACGGAAACTCGACCGGCATACCGCTTCGAGCACAACTCAAGCGATACGTACGGCGACTCACCGGGCGGGCGGGTACTAGCAGGTTGGGCGGCAACGGAACAACTCGCTATGAGTTCATGGATGAGGAAGCCGCGGTCAACGTCGGTCGAAAGGAAGCACTCTACCGGAAGTTCGACCGGTCAGTGTATGCGCCGATGAAGATCGTTCTCAGCGATTGGCGGGGATTCACTGGACTCGCTATCATTCTTGCTTTCTTCGCCACCGGTTTCATCGGCCCACGATTCGTGTACAGCCCTACGACGACGTTCGAAACGTGGATCTCTCCGCTTGACGGCTCTCTTGCACACCCACTTGGAACGACGAACACGGGGGTAGATATCCTATCGCTGATGGTTCACGGGACGACGCCCGTTTTGATCATGATCGTCGCTGGTGCGGTCGCAACAGTATTCGTGGGCGTCAGCGTCGGCACGGTCGCGGGATTCCAGGGTGGAACCATCGACCGGGTGCTGATGACGATCTGTGACATCGTTATCTCTATTCCCGGCCTGCCCCTCATCATCGTTATCGCAGCGATCATTGAACCGCGACATCCAGCAGTTATCGGTCTCGTCCTCTCGGTCGCTGCCTGGGGCGGACTCGGCCGTTCAATCCGCTCTGAAGTCCTCAAAGTCCGGGGATACGAGTATGTCGAATCGTCTCGTGCGATGGGTATCGGAACACCGCCGATCATTCTTAAAGACATTCTCCCGAACATCTGGCCGTACATCCTGATCAATCTCGCGAACAACGCTCGAAACATCATCTTCGCGTCGGTGGCGCTGTACTACCTCGGATTCCTTCCGATCAGCTCCCAGAACTGGGGCGTAGTTCTCAACAACGCAGAAGAGGCTGGGGCGCTGTATACGCTCGAACAAGTCCACTTCATCGTCGCTCCAGTAGCGTTCATCATTCTTCTTTCAATGGGGCTGATCCTCTTTTCGCAATCGCTCGATCGGATCAGCAACCCGCGGATCAGGGCTCGCCACGCGAAATCTGTCGATGACGAATCGACACGTTAGATCTCGATCGTCTCGGCACTCTCGTTACTCTCGTAGATAGCTGCGAGCGTCCGCATGTCGAGGAGACCGTGTTCGGGCGTTGCGTACGGCTCCCGATCCGAAAGGAAACAGTCCGCGAAGTAGTCGAACTCCGCTTCCATCTGGTTGACCTGATCGGTGTCAACGTCGATCGTCGTCTCGCCACTCGTCACGTCAAGGCTGCTCTCGCCGTGGAATGCCGGTTCGATCCGGATCACACCCTCGCTTCCGACGATCCGAAGATAACTGTTCAGATGGGCGTTCTGGCTCGCGGTACAAGTAGCATAAATATCGTCCTCGAAGGCGACGGTGAACGCCGCGACTTCGTCGGGGACTGCCGAGAAGAACTCGTGGTCACTGTGCATCATCGACTGTACCGCGATCGGATCACGACCGAGGACGAATCGCGTGGTGTTGACCGAGTAGATGCCCAGATCCATCACGCTCGTTCCATAGCCAGCACGGTCGGGATCGAGTCGCCACTGATCAGCTCCCCAGCCGATGATCCCCTGGGACATATCACTGTGGGCGTGGATCGGATCACCGATCACGCCCGCTCGGAGCAGTTCCCGCGCTCGCCTGATCGCCGGTTCAGTGTGCATGCGATAGGCAATCATCGCGGTTACGTCTGCATTCCGGCAGCTATCGACGATCTCCTCTGCGCGCTCGACGGTTGCTTCCATGGGTTTCTCACAGAGGACCGCCTTGCCTTGATCGGCGGCGATATCGACGAATTCGAGGTGGCGGGCGTTCGGGGTACAGACGTAGACTGCATCGTACGCGTCGGCTGCTTCGCCCGCCCCGAACTCCTCGTACGTAAGCCCGGTGTGTACCGATTCGTGTTCGTCTATGACCGCTTCGGTTTTCTCTGTTGAGCCGCTGACGACGACTGTCGTTTCACAGAGCGTCGAATCCTCGACAGCGGGTAATGCTTCATCACGGGTCCACCACCCCAACCCGACCATGGCGAATCGGATCGGTCCCGCGTCTTCATCTGCTTGCTGCCAGTCGCGGTGTGAGAACGATTCGAGCACCGCCTGAATCTCATCTAGTTCCACGACTACCGATTGCACAAACGTGATAATAAATCACCGTGATATATGACCAAGCGTTGCGCTCCAACACGAATGATTCCCAGTATATCGAACAAATGGAAACGAACGCAGTCAGTAGCGTTCCCTCCTACTACTGGAAGACGGTCTCGAACAAATCGAAGGGCAACGAGACCTTACAACGGTGGGCGTCGTTTCGGTGGGGGTGGATAACGACGCTATCCGATCTCTAGGACGAACACATGATACCCCGTCAAATTCCACTAATAATGGAATTACAGTACCGATCGAAGCCGTTCGAACGATTATAATTACAGACGTACGTCTGTAATCCATATCGGACGTCGTCGCTCGTATATGTGCTAAATCATGATGGTTCCGATATTCTGTGTCTGTTTGCGGGGGACGTCGTCATTTATTCCCATCTCTTTACCAATGCTGGATTTTATAACAAATAATGTTCCACTATCGTTGGATCGTATGACATCGCGGCTGGTGTGCGAGCCTCATAGACTCGAACCCTGTGATCCGCTCACTTCTTGAAGTGGCCTTGTGATTCGGTCATCCGAAGCTAGCGATTCTGTTGCAGCAGTGAATTCGAGTTGTTCCGACCGTCTCAGAGTGTGAAGGAGCCAAAACAGAACCGACACTATCCACAGCAGTTTCGAGCGGATGGCATCCTGTAGATCCTTCTTTGCGACGATGGCCTAGCTCATGGCACGATCCCTTTGTTCGTATGCGCCATGAACGAATTTAGTTGGGCAACAATCTCGGTGAGAATATCATCGATCATCAAACCGACTTTCCGACCACATCTGTTATTAAGGATTTAATTTTATGGTAATATATCTCTATTTTCATATCACTCGTACCAAGATGCCCGTATGCGACGTATTTTCCGATATCAATAAGGTAGTATGAACACCGTTCCTAAAAATATAAAATAAATTATATAAATATAAATTTTGATAAATTATTAATAATACTTATATTCATTTAATATTTTTAATGTGTCTAGGACAGTGTTCACCGATGGATATCTATTCGACTACCAGAAGATGCGGGTGTTAGCAGTCGGACAAATGGTAACGTTTTGTTCTCCCAGAAGGTATGGATGGGTGAGTGAGTTAACAGATACTGGACATCAGAAACCATACATTCTGTGGCTTGTTATCTCCTATTCGAGTAAGTAACTAATACGCCTTACTCATACTGCTACGTGATTAACTTTCTATAAATATGGAGATATAATATAAATTAATTATTTTTTCTATAATCCAAAAATATTATCATAGATAAAACAATAGGTGTTGTATGGAAGATAACAGCGGTCACGATGATAGTACGGCAAGGGTGAACGATAGTTCGATCGCGGGTGGAATTTCCAGGCGATTGTTGATGAAGGGAGCAGCGGCACTCGGAGCTGGTTCCTTGGTATCGACTAGCAGTGTCTCTGCTGCCGAGGAGGGACAGCAAGAGGAGAGCACGCTGGCCGAAGCCCCTCCGATGGGATGGAACAGTTGGAACACGTTCGCCTGTGATGTCAGTGCAGCGTTGATCAAAGAGACGGCCGATGCGATCGTCGAGAGCGGCATGAAAGCAGCAGGATATGAGTACGTCAATATCGATGATTGTTGGATGACCGAGGAACGCGACGAAGACGGCAATCTCCAGCCAGATCCCGAGAAGTTTCCGAATGGAATCGATGCAGTGGCCGACTACGTTCACGATCGAGGATTGAAGCTCGGTATCTACGAATCCGCTGGTACGACAACATGTGGGGGATATCCCGGAAGTCTCGGTCACGAAGAGCGTGACGCCCAAGCGTTCGCTGACTGGGGTGTCGACTACTTGAAGTACGATAACTGCGGCGATCACTACGGGCTGTCGGCGGTCGAACGATACACGCGGATGCACGAGGCACTCGAAGCAACTGACCGGGAGATCGTTCTGAGCATCTGTGAGTGGGGCAACAACGATCCGTGGCTCTGGGGTCACGAAGTGGGTGGTTCGCTCTGGCGGACGACGGGCGATATCAAGCCACTTTGGACCGTCGATGAAGACACGTGGTACCATGGCGTCATCGACATCGTGGATATGAACGAACCGCTGGCAGCCCACGCTGGTCCGGACCACTGGAACGATCCCGACATGCTCGAAGTCGGCGTCGACATTGACGGTTACCCCGGGCTGACTGCGACTGAAGACAGGACACACTTCGGGCTGTGGGCGATGATGGCCGCGCCGTTGATAGCGGGTAACGACGTTCGAAACATGTCCGAACAAACCCGTGAGATCCTCACCAACGAGGCAGTGATTGCGATCGATCAGGATCCGGCTGGCAAACAGGGACGGCGTATCAAGAACACGGATGGAGCCGACGGAACAGAGGTCTGGATGAAGCCGCTTGCGAACGGCGATCGTGCGGTCGCACTGTTGAACCGTGGTGAGCGGACACGTCCGATACTGACCAGCGCCCGCGAGGTCGGTTTCGATGTTGAGTCGGCGTACATCGCGCGTGATCTCTGGGCTGGCACGGTCACCGCGACCGCCGGAATGATCGGTGCGTCGGTCCCTGCTCACGGTCACAAGTTGTATCGCGTCGAACGCGGACAGTCGGACGACGCTGTGCCCGCCGCCCTGCTATCGATCAATACCGATGAACCGACGGTCGTTCCAGGCGAGGCGCGCGATCTGACGGTCACGTTCACCAACCACGCACCGAGCGCACTCGAAACGGTTAGCGTGACGCTCGATGCACCGGACGGGTGGGAATCCGAGCCTGCGACGGCGACGTTCCACGACGTCGCAGCTGCTCCGTCGATCGAGGGGGCGTCCGGTCCCGAAAACGACGCCGAAGTCGACTGGATGGTTCGCCCGCCTCAGGGAATCGGGTCGGGCGAGTACGAGCTTGCTGTCTCTGCGGAGTTTGCCGGACGGCCAGTGTCAACGACGGTCGATCTGACGGTCGACGCCGCTTGACTCGGAGATATCTTGAATCTATCATCGTCTCTAGCGATCGTGGGAACGTTCAACTCGGTAGCACATTTTGATTCGGGCCCCGATGATACTGCCTACGAACGCTCGAAGACACGATTACAAACATAATATAAATTATAGTTTATTTGTATAGTGAGTCCACAATATATTCTAATAATCCATTTAGCTGGTCCCGAGCAGCGATGCCAGCTTAGCAGCCGGCTAGTGAGACGTTTTCAGTAATCCAATATCAGGAGCCGTATTCTTAATAGGCTGCCATCAAGAAAACCCGTTATGACACGTCTCGCGCTGATTGCCCACGACGAAGAAAAACCGGAGATGATCGACCTTGTTCGTACGTATGAGGATTTGCTCGCGACCTTCGATCTCGTGGGAACAGGGACGACTGGACAACGGATCACCGACGAAACCAGCCTGACCGTCGAACGGAAAAAATCGGGGCCTGTCGGTGGTGATCTAATGATTGGTGCTGAAACCGCCGAAAACCGTCTTGATGGGGTGATTTTCCTCCGGGACCCCCTCACTGCTCAACCCCACGAACCCGATATCTCTGCCCTGTTACGCATCTGTGACGTTCACGATACGCCCCTCGCTACGACCCGTTCCTCTGCTGAGTTCCTCCTCCAAGGGCTTGCTCGCCGCACCACAGAGTGAGACAGTAGAACGTCCGTTGGTTCGAGTGATGGGGGAGTCCTCCGTGGATCCTAGAGCACGACTTCGTTATAGAACTGATCCTCCACTTTTTTAACAGAAGTTTCTGATGGCGTCCGCACGGTTTCCAGTCCCTGTGCGACGGAGGGCTACCGGGTAGAATCAGTCGTTCTCTAGCTCTTCTAATTGCTGATCGTTCTGAGATCGTTGCGTATGGTCCTTCGACTGGGACCGATTTGATTTCTCGAGCACCGCTTCAAGCTCCCGTTCGAGATCGGTCTCCGAGAGGTTGCCAGTCTGATATTCGTCTTTAATCTGCTCTGTCGGCGATATCGACGGCTGGTCGCGTAGCTCACTAGCATAGTCGACTGGAGAGTCGACACGGCCAATAGCGGAGAGATAAACCGGCCAAATCATAAGTGTTGTTATGATTGCACATACAAAGAAGCCGATTGCTGCTGGTGGAGTAATCAAAACGGTCGAAAGAGCGGTGCCTGTGAATAATCCGACTGCTGCTGCCCACAACAGGAATCCGCCAGTTGAGCCGGTAGCTACAGCCAATCCCAGCCGACCGAGCGTCCCATCTGGGGTGTATTCTTCAATGAGGCGACGGAGTTGCATACCAAACTAAGAATGGACATATGGTAATATTTGTTTGGTGGTTCGACGACGGAGGAGCTTTCAGATCAGACGATCTCCCGAGATCTCGACCGATCGGAGTTCACGACATTGTTCAAAGTTGGTTTCAGAAGCGCTGCCGTGACAACGAATGGGTGGTGCTTGCCGCCTTCGATGCGGCGTCACCGGGAACACTCCAGAGCTCGCTATCGCACCCTGTTCGATACGTGAATTGTACGTTTGACAGACTTAAATAAAAAATATCATGAAGTGGGTATGGTTTCAGCCTCGAACCCCATCCTCACAGTAGAACTGACCATACGACACATTCAACTGTGTCAAGCAGGTGATCGTGAAAGAAGGCCAGGCTGGAACTCACACCACGACCGACTGTATTGCTTCTCCCGTCCGAACCGGACAGACAGCAGTGATTCGGTTTCGAACCCAACCGACGACGATCAATGTTGCGTGACAGTACACGCGCACCGACAACGAACTCGACATCGCAGTCGTATCGAGGACACGACCGACGCAGTGGTGGTCGCGACAAGACGACCGGTATCCATCCAAAGCGACGCCAGAGAACTGAGAGCACTACGATGAGGTCAACCGGCCAACAACAGCATCCCCGCACCGAGGTATCGAATGACAGACAGTGATGAGCAGGGCGGACTGACGGAGGGGCTTCAGATGGATCTGTTCCATCCGGAATCAGAGCGCGAACCCGGCGACGGCAACATCCAGAAGTGGGGATTTGATATCCATCCTATCGTCTTTCCCGTCTCACTCATGGTTATCGCCCTGTTCGTCGGCGCTACCATCGTTCTCGGCGAACAAGCGGCCACGGTTTATTCGAACGTCCGGCGCTTCTTCGAAGGGAACTTCGGCTGGTTCTTCCTCCTTTCCGTGAACGTCTTTATCGCCGGGCTCCTGTTTTTTGCATTCAGCAAATACGGGGACGTCCGGATCGGTGGCGTCGAAGCCGAGACGGAATTCAGCGACTTTTCGTGGATGGCGATGCTGTTCAGTGCTGGGATGGGGATCGGCCTCATGTTCTTCAGCGTCTCGGAACCGATATTTTACTACTCGAACGTTCCTGGATTCTATGAGGCCGAAGCAGGCACCGGAGCAGCGGGCATCGCCGCGATGACACAGACGTTCTTCCACTGGGGTGTTCACCCGTGGGCGATCTACGGACTGGTCGGTCTCAGTCTCGCGTTCTTCTCGTTCAATCGCGGGCTCCCACTGACTTTCCGGTCGATCTTCTGGCCGTTGCTCGGCGAGCGCATCTATCGCTGGCCAGGCCACCTCATTGACCTGGTGACGGTGTTCGCGACGCTGTTTGGACTCGCAACGTCGCTCGGTCTTGGCGTCAAACAGATCAACAAAGGGCTATCTTACATTCTAGGGGACGTCCTGAGTGTTGCGACCGTCCCGACCGGGACGATCCCGCAGATCGTCCTGATAGCCGTCATCACCGGTATCGCAACAGCGTCTGTCGCCGCCGGTTTAGAAGGCGGTGTCAAGCGCCTGAGCACGCTGAACGTCTACCTAATGTTCGCCCTGCTGGGATTCGTCCTCGTCGTCGGGCCGACCGTCTACGTCTTCGGTGCTTGGGTGCAAGGTCTCGGATCATATCTCGGCAACCTACCGACGCTCGCGTTCTTCACAGGGGCACTCGGTGACGGCCAATCGACGGTCAACTCCTGGACCGTGTTCTACTGGGCATGGTGGATCGCCTGGTCGCCGTTCGTCGGAACGTTCATCGCGCGCATCTCGAAGGGGCGGACGGTTCGGGAGTTCGTCATCGGCGTACTCATCATCCCGTCACTGTTCTCGACCATCTGGCTGGCGACGTTCGGCGGGAGCGCATTGTACAACTCGCTACAGGCTAACGGCGCGGTGCTTGCGGCCTACGAGCAGACGGGCCAGACTGTCGCCATGTTTGCCTTACTTGAGCAGTTCCCCATCGGTGCTGTCTCCGGATTGCTGGCCGTCCTACTCGTAGTCACGTTCTTCGTCACGTCCTCTGACTCCGGGTCGCTAGTCGTTGACCACCTAACATCGGGTGGTAAGCACGACGTGCCAAAGATCCAGCGCATCTTCTGGGCAACCGTCGAGGGCGGCGTAGCGGCATTACTGCTGTACGGTGGCGGTCTCAACGCGTTACAAACCGCCGCTATCGCGACCGGCTTCCCGTTCGCAATCGTTCTGATCGTGATGTGTTACACGCTCTACCTCGGTCTCGACAACGAGTACGAACTCCTGCAGTCCGAGGAGTTCGAACAACGCGTTAAGGAGATCACTACGGAGGATGTCGATATTGACAAATCACGGACGGAAGTCGTGACCGACATACGTAAAAATCCGGAGAGTACGGACGACTGACGGCTGGGCTACTCCCCCGGGCCTCCAGGCTGCCCTGCGGCGTCGTTTGCTGGATTCGTTTAAAACAGACACTGTCGTCGGTATTCCCGGACTGCGATGTACAACAGAAACCCAATCACGAAGATTCCTCACCGGTCGTCGTCGAACCGAGTTCCGATAGCGCGTTCGATGTGCTGGATCCACCGATTCTGGGGTCGTCGGTCTCGTACAGGATGCTGTCCTTGTCCACCGCTCTATTCCGCCCAACGCGTTCGCGACAGCGGCTTTGAGTGACCGATTCCCTATCTTTGGTGATGTCGAGCTGGAGATCCGCGTTCGACGGGATCTCTTCAGGAGTGGCGTCAGTCTGAATGTACCGAGTGAACAGGCCATCAATAATGTCTGTCTCTCTTTTTCGGTGATTGAACCAGATTACTGATAATCATCCGGGTGAACGGTCCGATGATGTCCGAAGAGCATACGTCGAGCCGCGTTACCCTTACCCAGCATAGGGTAGTGAGGTTTCTATTCACAAACAAATATGTCCAGCCAGCTGTTAACCTGTTCACTGTCGCGTTGTTTTTCTACGCGATCTATCGCGCTGCGGTGGGTCCGATGGACGCGGGAGCGAACTTCGGGAACGTCGTGTTTTTCGGTCTCTGGTGGTCCCCGATCATGCTTCTCAGCCTCCTGTTTCTCGGACGGATCTGGTGTTATTTCTGTCCGTTGGGTGCCATCGTTCGGTTTACCCAGCGGTTCGGTCCCGAACGCCATTTCCCAATGTACACGAACAAAAAATGGGTCGTGTTCGGCCTACCGATCTCTGTTCTCTCGATGACGGCACTCACCTTCATCATGGCCCGGTGGCCAATGTATAAGGTGGGGATCGCGTACACGCCGCGGCTCATTCCTTACTACTGGATTACGATTCTCGGTGTTGCCGTCGGCGTCAGCCTCGTCTACCAGCGGCAGGCCTTTTGTCGGTACGTCTGTCCCGCCACGGGGGTGATGAGCGTTACCTCGAAGTTCTCGCCGCTCGAAATCGCGCAGAAAACGGAGACGGGGGTTAAATGTGCTACACTCGAGTACAAAAGCGACTACCTGAGCACAGATCGACGGTGTACTGCCTGTATGAACTGTACGACCGAACAGCCCGAGGAGGACGTGGACCTCAGGTTTCGTTGGCCGGGTGCGAAGGTTGTCACCGAGCGAATCCCACTCGTCGACGAGGCGCTTATCGCGCTCATCATCTGGGCCGTCTTCCCGATCGATCACGTGCTCGGCGATGCCATCGAGGGGATAGCGCTCGTTCAGGCCCTCCCAGGGGTGCTCACGCCGACCACGGCCTACCTTGGAAGCATCACGGTGACTATCCTCGGATTCACTGCCATTAATGGGCTTGCGAGCAGCTGGGGCGGACTCGACTGGGAGATGTCGTTCACGAAGTTCGGACTCGCCTACACTCCGCTCGGTATCATGTTTTCGCTCGGAGCACACGTCATCGGAGGACTGCTGGAGGATGGCGGACACACGGTGAACGTCGTCGCACACGGACTCGGTATTCCGTTTTCCCTCCCTACAGGAGCGAGTCCGGCACTCGTTTCGGCGTGGGAAGGATTTTTCGTCACCGGATGGCTGTGGCTCGCAGTGCTTTGGAGCGCAGTGATCACCTGGCAGGTTGCATCAACGCTAGCCGATTCGAAACGGCGAGCAGTGGCGGCGTTCATGCCCCACTTCGCGCTGATGGCGGGGAGCACCTACCTCGTTGCCACGGTGCTTGCGTCTCACGCCTAGCAGAGTGTTGAATCATTACTATACCCATAGACCACAGAACACATCGGAAACAAATCCTAATATAGGGTTTGATAGTTAGAAGCGAAAGTTCAAGCAGGAATCGGAAGCCACAGAGGAACTGGACCACGGTACTGCTCGAAATTCAATGATCATACTAACCTAGTGAATCACACATATACAGGTGTAGAAATGGTCCAACTCCCGTTTCTCTTCGTGAACCCACCTCGGAGTCGAGTAGTTCGAGAGCACAAAGTTTTCTCGTCATCGGGGATGGTGGTGTCGTCTCGGGTCGCCCCGAGATGGTGATGGATACTATCTGAGCCGAGACCACATTTCGGTGATCTACTGGAGTGATGAGGAGACAGATACCGTGGGCTAGAATCACATCAGAGACGAAACGCTATTTGAGATGAGCCTGTATCTAAAGATGATGGCACAGTCTTTCATAACGAACCTAGCAGCCGAGTGGGTCACAGCTAGGTACGCTCCACTCCTCTTCGTAGGGTTGATTCTATCGGGAATCGGAACCACATCACTGTTTTATCTCGGTTTGAGCACGTATCGCCGTCGTCGATCAATTCGCTATCTACTACTCACGGTTGCACTCGGTGCGCTCGTCGTTCGTACAGTTGTTGGCTGGGGCACGGCGCTGGGTGTCGTTCCAATGGCCCTCCATCACGTCCTTGAACACGGACTAGATTGCCTTATCGCTGCTACTGTCCTGTATCTCGTGTTTCGGAGTGGTCCAACTCAACCAGCACCGACCAGAGATGACAAGTGAACGACCGCCGAGTGAATCAGGACCCGAAGTAAATATCGATCAGCCGAACAGTGCTGTCGGAGACGCACAGATCGCAGTCGCTCACAAAGATTCATCGATGGAGACCATTGGCACACGCCTCCGTCATGAGAACCGTATCGGTATCATCTCCTACGGTACTCGCCTCGTTACTGTACCGCTACTCCTCAAGAAGATCGTCGACGAGCCGGGTGAACCGATCGACCATGCGTTCGAACAGCGTTGGATCGACCTCGCGCAATAAGCGGACGAGTTCGGTCGGCCGCTCCACCGTAAGCGTCACACGATGTTGGCCATCCCACTCTTTCGTAACGAGCTCCTGTTCGGTGAGACGGGAGAGGTGCCATTCCAGTGTGCTTCGAGCGATATCGAGTTCATCAGCGACCGTCGCAGGATCAGTTCGCCCATATTCAAGGAGATATGATACGATTTCGGCAGCTGTCTCACGTCGAAGCAACGCGAGTGCACGCCGCTCCCAGGCAGCAACGCTAGAGGGGTAATAATGTGTCTTTCCGTATAGATGTTCGCGGAGCAGATCGTCATCGTTCAGGATTATCCGGAGATGGTACTGGACCTGTCCGGGAGCAAGATCTAGTCGGCGGACGAGTGCATTGAAATGAATACCAGGCTCGGAGCGAATACAGTCAACAATGCTCTGGCGAGTGTCTGTCATAGCAGATTGTTTTTATGGCGGACTATCACGTTCTTCTGCACCACCGTCTATAAATGGAACGATACAGTGGTTTCTTGCGTCCACGAAATAATTGATAGATATATTTGATAGTATTTTGAATCGTAGTGTAAGAGCTGGTTTCACTGATACAGTTCGTGTATCCCCGAGCACAGATCGTCGAGTACATCAGAGCAGCAAATGGCCTGTAGTCACATCGACCGTAAAGTAACATCCACAGCCGATCAGCAGTCTCGGACTACCATTGTTAACAGTCTACGCTGCTGCCGTCTCACGTATTAACCACACCGGACCCAGTAGACGAGGCTTTCAGGCGGTTCTGGGAGTTCTTCGAAATGTTCGCGGTCGTGAGCTAAGTTGACGGTTGCGTCTTCCGTTGGTTCGAGATTCCGAATCTTCGGGTTCGAGCGAATCGCACAGGAGTTCACGTCGCTTGGTATCGAAATCGACGACGAGGACCTGATCCACCGGAAGTATTTCCGCTCCTTGCCCCATTCGTCCTCGGGATGACGATCTGGCCTCACCGGTCACTGGCGTTGCCGGATTAGCTGGCAACGCTGACGTCGTTGAAGTTCTCGTGAGAGAACAAGCCCCGATCGCTGGGAGAACACTCCAAGAAGCAAACACGAATGAGCTCATTCCTTCTGATATGCTTGTTGTCCGAATCCACCGTGATGAAGGGATGATTATGCCAACGGGACAGACCATGGTCAAGAAAGACGATTTCGTCACGAATGATCGTATCCACGTCAGTACTAAAAAGACATCTCTGGACCGACTGCTCCGTCGGTTCGTTTCAAAACTGCATTCACTGAATTTGTAGTTGCTCTGTCACCCATACTACTGTTTCGCCTGTCTCTGGTGAACTGCTTCGGGTTATGGAATCGGAAATCTCCTGTCTCCAGCAAATCGCTCTGTGATATGCGAGACTACGAGCCACTCGATCTATCTCGACGTAGAAGCAATAAAAGACAGCAGTGAGGTCGTGCAAGCTCGAATATGACCAAATCGGCGCGTGCCGGATGTGAGTGGTTACTCGGTCATGGGGTCGGTGATACAGTGTTGACGAAGATCTGAATCAGTCACTTCGATCTGCCGTGGCGGCGCAAGTGCGCCGTTGTCCTCGTAAGCAACACCAACGCGTCGCTCGCTGACTGAAAGGTGTACGCGTTCAAACGTTCTATGCACCATCGGCACGGCCTGCGTCAGCGCAGAGACGAGCGTCGTTCCCAATAGCTCAGAACGGCGATCCAGCCGACGGGCCATGCGCCAGCAGACACCGCGGCCCAGTGGGCTGGCGACAGCCTGGGAGGGTCGCGTGCACCTGTCCGGTGAAGAGATGATCGCCCATTCTCTGGCTCGCGTTCGCATCGAGCACGTTACGACACTCCCTCCTCGATTTCATCGAACAGTCTTGTGACACGCTGTTCGATCTCATCACGGATTTCGCGCACTCGCTGTCGATCCTGGTTGTGGGGATCGTCTAGAGCCCAGTCGCGCACATCGACATTACTCCCGACCTCGCCCATGTCCAACGTTGAACAGCCCATGGTGACGACGTAGTCACACAACCGAAGCTCCTCGGTCATGATCTCACGGGGAGTTCGATCTGAGAGATCACATCTGGTGTCGTCCATCACGTCGATTACTTCGTCGTGAACGTGCTCGGCCGGTCGTGTGCCGCCAGTCAAGAGATCGACGCGACCGTCAAGATCGCGCCGGTCTCGCTCACGCTCAGCGAATGCGATCGCCATCTGTGAGCGACCGGCGTTTTGGACACACACGAAGGCGATACGAATCGGCGCAGTTGTGTCGGTTGTCGTCGTCATTGTCGTACCTCAGAGTGGGATCAATCGTCGTCAGTCGTCGTCTCGGGCGTCGGTGTGGCTATACTATCAGTTTCAGTATCACTCCAGTCGACGTTGCGCTGGAAGTACAGCGCAACATTGACCAGCGCGAGCAAGACAGGCACTTCGATGAGCGGGCCGATGACGGTTGCAAAGGCGACGCCGGAGCCGACGCCGAACACCGCAACCGCAACCGCGATCGCCAGTTCGAAGTTGTTCGAAGCCGCCGTGAAGCCGATCGCGGTCGTGGTTGAGTAGTCCGCACCGATCCCGCGTCCCATCCCGAAACTCACCAAGAACATCACCACGAAGTAGATCGTCAGCGGCACAGCGATCAACAGGACATCTCCCGGTGCGGCGACGATGTTCCCGCCCTGTGTGGCGAACATCACGATCACGGTAAACAGCAGCGCGATCAGTGTTAGCGGATCGATTGTCGAGATGAATTCTTCGTCGTACCACGCTTCACTCTTAACTCGGGTCCCGATATAACGAGTGAGAAATCCGCCAGCGAAGGGGATCCCGAGGAAGACGACGATCGCCTCGAAGACTTGAATCGGGGTAATATTGAAGCTCGTAATCCCGGCGACAAGCGAATCCATGCCCAACAGTGGCGGGAGGAACAGCCCGAAGAACCAGACGTACACGCCGTAGGTAAGGATCTGGAAAAGGCTGTTGAACGCAACCAGTCCGGTCACGTACTCGGTTGAGCCCTCCGCCAGCTCGTTCCAAACCAGCACCATCGCGATACACCGGGCCATCCCGATGAACACGAGTCCCAGAAAATACTCGGGGCGCGCTGGCAGGCCTGGAACGAGACCACTGAAAAAGACAACCGCCAGCCCGAACATGAGCGTCGGGCCGAGCAGCCAGTTCTGGATGAGACTCAGCCCGAGCACCCGCCAGTTGCTAAAGACGGCTCGAAGCTGTGAGTAGTCGGCCTTCGCTAGCGGGGGATACATCATCAACACCAGACCGATCTCCACGAGACGGAAATTCTGGATCGGTTCCGTTACTGATGGTGCGACGTAACCCAGTCCCACGCCGATCGCCATCGCACCAAAGATCCAGACGGTGAGATACTTATCGAGGAAACCCATCGACCGCGGATCTCCACAGCTCTCACAATCGCAGTCTGACCCATGCTCGTGGGTGGCGTTATTCATGGCTCACACTCCCTTTGAGAACGGTGACGAGTGTGATCGCCCGGTTGGTTGCTCGGTATTTCTTCCAGCGCCCGTCTTTTCGTCCGGTGATGAGTTCGGCGTCGACGAGCGTCGACAGAGCGTGGCTAAGGCCGCTCTCGCTCACGTCGACGATCGCGTGTAACTCACAGACACACAGTTCCTCCTGGGCTGCCACTAGAACTCGAACGAGCGTATACCGCGTCTCGTTGGCAAGCGCGGCAAGCACGTCGAGTTCGGCGTCGACCTGATCTGTTCCGACTTCCGCGTCGAACGTACTGAGTTCATCGAGCCGGCGCTTGACGTCCTCGTTGCGACACTCCCCGAGTTCATCTGCGAGATAGCGTTGAAGTCGCTCCGTCGATTGTGCCATCGACCATTGATTGAATAGATAATCAAGTAACTGTTCCGATTTATTTTCAATTACCCGTCTATACCCGAAATTATAGTGTATATTATATCTATTACTTGAGCAGCTACTAAACCATAACACCCTACACCGGCACTATTATATGATTTCCGCTTCATATGATAGAGTGTTCATATGGGGCAACAGACCGATTCCTACACGTCGTCTTCGCAAGCACAACCGCAAGCGTGCTGCCCGACCGTTCCGGAGCTGTCGATCGAGGGGCTTGAAGACGAAATCGAGATTTTCACAGCACTGGCAAACACGACGCGATATCGAGCGATCCGGCTCCTTGCCGCGGCTGACGGGGAGGTTTGTGTCTGTGATCTCGCCCCACCGCTGGACGTCAGTCAGAGCGCGATCAGCCATGCCCTCTCGCGGCTCTTCGACGCTGGGTTAGTCGACCGCCGAAAGCAGGGGCGCTGGCGATACTACCGGACGACATCACTCGCAGAGGAAGTAATCGACGTGTTCGACGCTGACAGGAGCGTGACCGATAATGAGTGATGACTCTTCATCTCAGAATCGATCCGCTTCGAGAACGGATACAGCCCTCTCCGCACGCGAACAGCGAGAGGCAGTCCGGGCCCGATACTCGGCGATCGCACAAACAGACGGCGAATGTGGTTGTGAACCCCAAACGGGGGCGTCGGCCACCAGTAGCTGTGAGGATGGTGACGTGATTGCATCGGACGCCGAACGGCTCGGCTACACGACGGACGACATAGAAACCGTTGCTTCGGGAGCTGATCTGGGACTCGGGTGTGGGAATCCAACTGCCCTCGCGAGCCTCGAGGCAGGACATACAGTGCTTGACCTCGGGTCTGGTGGCGGCTTCGACTGCTTTCTCGCGGCGCGGGAGGTCGGAGCAGAGGGTCACGTTATCGGCGTCGATATGACGCCGGCGATGGTTGAGCGAGCTCGGAAAAACGTCGAGAAGAATGACGTAGCAAACGTTGAGTTCCGCCTCGGTGAGATCGAGCACCTCCCGATCACGGACGAATCGGTTGATGTGATCATTTCTAACTGCGTGATAAACCTCTCGCCAGACAAACCACAGGTCTTCACCGAGGCGTATCGCGTGCTCCGTCCCGGTGGGCGGCTTGCGATTTCCGATGTCGTCATGACCGCAGAGATTCCCGAGAAGGTCCGCACAGATCCGGAGAGCGTTTCGGGCTGTGTCGCTGGTGCAGCGTCGATCGGCGACCTCGAACGGATGCTTACCGAGGTGGGATTCGAGGAACTGGCGATCGACCCGAAGGACGACAGTCACGAGTTCATCCGCGAGTGGTCCGCGGATCACGACCTCGAAGAGTACATCGTCTCGGCGACGATCGAAGCACGAAAACCGAGTAACGATCTCTGAATCGGAACATGATTACTGGAAACGGTGGACGAAGGCATCGACGAAGAGACGCAAACGGACGACGTATAGGCGACGAACTCGCTGGGATCATTACGTAGATCGAGAATGAACAGCAGTATGCATCCGAGTGACGGCCTACAGTCGGGCAGTCAGGTGTTTTTTGAGAAGCGTTCGATGACACCGTTTCTGGTCGGTGTTCTCGAAACAGACTACAGTGAGCTGTTCGTCGGCACGAAGTCGATCCACGAGTTCAGCGACTGCATCTTTCGCATCCGTAGCTTCGGTGAGATGTGATCGGTACCGGTCTTCGAACCCGACTTCGTCCCAGGCAGCATTATGTGCGCCTTCATCACACAATCCCTGTATCTTGAAATCCTCCTGACGCTGTTTGAACTCGGTGAGGAGCTCTGGTGGGGGACCGAGTGCAGGATAGTTCTCGTCGATCGTCGTTCTGAACGAGTGGGTTGGCCGTCGAACTACTCCCACAAGCGTGGTCTCCGTTGGAACGTCAACGAGATCATGCTGCAGCGCTGCGACGTACGTATCCTGCAAGAGGTCGGTCGTTGTCATGATCCCTGTTTTGGCAGTTCGATGTCCAGGGTAGTCAATCTCTCGGTGGCCGTCTGTAACCGTCTCCATCCAGTGGACTTCCGTGGAGTTGGAGATGGGGCCAGCCTATCCGTCGGAGCCACCCACCAGGTACGATAGCCGATATCAATCGTATGTGAACATTAGTATATTATGAAGAGTATAATTTAAACAGCAATGAATCTCAAACAGGTCGTTACAGTCTATAGACAACCAGACACAGAACACAGATGGCAGCAATACGACCGGAGTTTGAGCACTCGGGAGTGCCGGAAGTTCCTCGTATCGACAGCGTAGATTTCGAACAGGTGACGCGTTTCATGATTGCAGCCTTAGCAATCCCTACAGACTGTTACGTGTGTCGCGTAGTCGGTCACGGGGCCCGACTTGATGGACCGTTATCTGGTGGGTCCTCGATTGCGACGACCGTTGGAGTTGTCAACTGGGATCGTTTATCGATACTCGTCCAGTCGGATGCACTCAGGACGAGCCCATCGGTTCCAGTAGCACCCTCACGCCAATGAAGCGAACCAGAGCGCATTCACTTATTCTCAACTATGTCGTTGGTCGTTTTCTACCCCGTCGAAACCAATGCACGCCACGTATTAGGCCCAACAACACCGTCGATAGGCAGGCGTCGACTGTCTTGGAAACTGCGGACAGCAGCCTCCGTACCAGGACCGAACCGACCGTCGACCGCAATATCGTATCCGAATACCGCATTGAGTTGGTGTTGGGCAACAGAGACTCCGGTACGAGAAGTGTTCATTCCGTCACCACGGCTAAGAACGATCGTAGCCAACGCTTCCCACGTATATGGTCCAACGATACCGTCGACGGTTAGGTTCTGCTCGCGCTGAAAATCAGTTACTGCACCTTCAGTTGCAGGACCGTAAATCCCATCGTAATACTCCAGATGATGATGGAACTCTGCTAACAGCCCCTGAATAGTGAGTACATCAGGTCCTTCAGCACCCTGTGAATAGGTCGGCCAGGTGTATGCTCTCGCTTCTCCAGTCACAGTTGCAATGCCTGCGAAACTCACAATACCAGCGCCGGCAGCTTTTTTCATAAACTCTCGACGGTCGAATAATGAATCACTTTGATGAGGGTGGTCGTCTGTTGATTCTGCTGATCGTGTCGGATGATTGCGTCCCATTAGTGTTTATTTGGTTGTAGACTACCACTCGATTAAGAGGGCACGGTCAAGTCTTTGTGCGATTAGTGTATCATCGAACAGTTTTTCGATGATACAGTTCATCTACCCATACTGTAATCGCCTCAATTGATATTATTTTATTTATAGGAATTGTTTATAGTATAAATCCTTTTCTATATATAGGTATAGCTTATTATAACTTAGTCATAGTTTGCAAATGATATTTTAACTCTTTGGTAGTATTGTATACGCACACATCAAATATCATTACAAATAGTATGCGATAGATTGTCTATCGGTAGTCGAACGAGAATCGTATCCTCAACGAGGAATGTACCGTGTTCTTCTCGTTTCGTGTCTTGTGGTGGGGTGGTGTATCGTCGGGGTGGTCTCATCGTCATCGACGCGGCTTACCAAGACGAGAGCGAGGGCGACCCATCGCTTGGAAGATCCGTTCCAGCGCGCCGAAACTTCCGCAACGCCGTATCGTACCTAACGACCCGCGAGGAGTCCGGCCTCCGTCTATGCAATCGGTATCGATGTTAATCTATTTGATGAGTTCCGCGAGGACGCCGAGTAAGCAGGCTGCTCAAATGTCCCGTGTATCCCGGTGACGCACGCGAGTTAGAATCTTCGCGTTCGGGATCACGGCTCCGGACTCCATCGTTGGGGTACTCTCCATTCAATAGAACTGCTCGAAATCGTTGGAGCCTTTGGTCGTCCATTGATAGCTCATCGGTGTCGGAAACGTTGGATGTAGTGGTGCGTGTACAATGTGACTGGGAAAGACAACATTCGTTTATATAATAATTTCTATATTAATGGCCGGTTTGCTCGACGTCCGTCATCAAAATCACGGTGTTCGATACACAGTTACACAGCGGGAAAATATTTATCTGAGGAATATTATATATTCATATAATGAACGGAATTGGTGTACTAATTGGGTTGTATGCCATTGTACTCGGATTTCTCGGGATATTCGCCCCGCAGTTGCTCTTCAAACTTCGACATCCGATCTCAGTTACGAAGGAATCACAATTAAGTGGCAGTGGTGTGGTTCTCTATCGGCTCGGTGGTATCTTGTCCATCATTATCGGCCTTTTTGTTATGGCTGCGATATGAGTGTGCTCATACTCGGTGTCGATCGCAGTGGTGAGCGTTTCGAGCATCGACTTGCAAGCCCCGTTCGGTCCGAAGATTCCAACGACTGCGCCACGCTCTACGTGCAGGGACACGTCGTCCGGCGCTACGATCGTGGCCTACCCTGGGTGTATACTTTCCGAAGCCCATCGACGACGAGTACACGTTTGATCCCGAAGATAATTCATGGGTCATCGGTCGTCTTCAATGATCTCGACGGGTCCCTACATGCTGTCGGTCTGCACCTGCTATCCCGTCTCGATACCCTGGGTGGCTTCGGGCACTACCATCACGGCCGACAATCCGTATTCACGCGCGACAAGTCACCGCGGCATCGCCGCATTCGTGCACTGTGACTCATCTGAATGGCAAATGAAATGATCTACTCAAGTACTGTCGACGAGCCACGGTCGCGATGAAGTGTTAATTGAACATCAACACACCCTCAATCATGTTCTATTATTGAATAGTCTGCAGTATTATTTATGTCAATTATTCTGAATAAGAGTGAACTTCACCTACAGATTAAACATAATAATTATGATTATATAGGATAGAACTGTTTGTTATCGAAAGCCATTTGTATCCTATCCTGTATCGAAATTAGTATATGACGAATGAGAAGGAACGAACTGATTCGTTCAGTACCCCATGTGTTTCGGCGAATACCGCATCGATCACCGGAATTGTTGACTACGTGTCGTGGTATCGAGATGAACCGTTACTCAAGTTTGCTCAACCAGGAGTTGCAATCCACCAGCGACCAGATATAGCCCTGACTGAATTTATTGATACTAACGTCAAAGTAGTAATTTCTGAAAATAAATACTGTACAGAGTGCGGGAAGAAAACAGAATCATCACCATGTCCAGACTGTGCCGGAGAACCACCCTACACGTCGTGCGTGATGTGTCCTACAATTCATTGTGATTATATGAATTGTCCGTATCCGGACTACAAGCAACGATCGTGTTCACATACGCATGTTGTTTACTTTGTGACTACCGATAGGGTGAAGGTCGGTATTACTCGGGAATCCCGTGCTCGAAGGCGATGGGCTGAACAAGGTGCATCGCATGCGATACCGATCGCTCGAGCACCGAACAGGAAGGCAGCTGGGATCATCGAAACAGCTCTTAGTACAAAATGGTCACATCGCCGTCATCACCGCTGGTACCAACCGATGGACGATAGTGTTCAGCGATTGGTAGACGACACTCTCTCAGCAATAGATCTGATTCCTAAGCAACTTCGCCCCTGTTTTCTCTGGGAGGATGCTAGTGAAGAGGTGGTCCGAGACGCCGTCGTAGAACTTCCATCAGTCGAATCGTCTTCTCTTGAGGGCGGGTTGGTTCCATCCGATTGTATGATGAACGCAGGTGAAACACGAGAAGGGCGTGTTCTCGGAATCCGTGGGCGGCTAATTGCAACTGACGGATTTGTAATAAATCTCAACACATATAGTGGCCATGTTATCACACTTGAGACGAATGATCCGTTTTTTGAAGATGCCGATCTTCGTGTGAAAGTGGACTCAGAGCGTTCTTCCCAAGACATTGACCCGGACCGTGAAGATGTTCTCATCTCTGAGGAGGTAACAGCATGACAAAGTTCGAATATGATCAAACCACAGATGAATATGGTGAAAAATTGACGATCAAGTTTGACTACGATGAGGACACCAAAAACCGGATCAAGAGTCTCCCGTGGGACACGACCCACCGTCGATGGAATCCCGAAATAAGTGCATGGACGATTGAACTGACTCCAGCAAGTATCGAGGCGTTCGAGTCCGAGTTCGATGTCAGTGTTCCAGTCGAGTACAAACCACCAGGAAACAACGACGATGGAAAACAGGATCCGTCGACGAGAACGGACGAGAATTCGTCCGAGAGCCAGACGGCAGCCGAGCAAGCGGAATCTACCAATACTAGCAGTCATTCCTCAGCAAAGTACGATGAGGAAGCAATCGAGGATGCACTCACTGACACGTGTAACCTATCGACCAGTGGCCACGGATTAACAGTCTATCCTTCAAACCAGCGGATTGACGACGTTCCGACGTATGTGTATGACGTCCTCATCACTATGGACGAACAAGCGCAGTCAGAAGATGATCGGCGGCAGCGAGCATACACTGCGATGCGTGAGATTCGCGAAAAGTATGACGACCATGCACCGCCGATGGCATATGCTGGAGATCTCGAAATCGTAGCTCTTCAGCCGATTCCTGGCGACGGAACTCTTGAGAGTGATGGCGTTCGAGAGCTGAAATCAGCTGGAGAACGAACACTGAATCTCTTGGATCGCGCCGAACGAGAGCAAATCCGTCGTCTCGTAGAGGAGGCGTTTAAACAGCAAGTGGTGGAACAAGGGTTCATTGTTCATTCAATGAATAAGATTCTCAAGAGTGAGCCGATACCAATCCAGGCTGGTACAGGAAATTTTCATCTATACGAGCGGTTTGACTGCGCGATTACAGTTATGGCATCTGGCCAAGTTTATCTCCACGTCAATCCAAAAACGCGGGTTGAGACGAAATATACCCTTGACAAGATCGATAACCAGCGTCTCTATCCAGGGCTTCGACTCGTTACGACCTACAACGGTCGGGGGTATAGACTCGGCTGCGTGCAGGCCGAACATGCGACTGATCCCGTGATCGATGCTGAAACAAGCGTGGTCGATTACCATCGTAACAAGAACCCGTTAGTTGACGACGATACCGTTGCGATGATCGAGCGTATGAACCGGCGTGTCATTTCCGCCTATCCGATGGGATCGGGGAATCAGCAGATATTTCCGCAGGAACTACTCGCTCTTCAGGGTCATACCGAGAATCTCTCGCAGTTCGATGAGGAGTTCTGGTCTGAAGCCCAGCCACGTATGCGGCGCGCAGCATCTGCCCGCGTCGAAAATGCTGTTGAATTTGCCCAACAGATCGGCGACATCGCATTTGATAAAACAGAGATCTCATTCTCTGTTGATGCTCCGTTGTTTACTGGTGATGATCATCTCCGTGTTGAGCAGCTGTACGAGATGAACGATGTTCTCACATTCGAGGACGGACGTACCGGTTCGCATCCAAAGGAAGTCGAGAGTAAAGGCGTCTACGAACCCCCCGCGTCGTTCAATGTCCTCTACGTGTACCCCCAGCAGCTAGAAGGTGAACGTGCCGACTCGTTTTGGAACGTGTTCTCACGAAAACTCCGATCAATGGGTGCCGAGCCAGACTCTATAGAGGCTATTACGTTTAGTCCGACCCCCAAAAGCGAGGCCCCTGGTGACGTTGATATTCAAGTTGGACGTCAGCTTCCGACCGATCACGGTTTCGACGCTGCTCTCGTGGTTCTGCCTCCCGAGAAAAGTGCGATCACCAAATTCTACCAGCCCTACGACGAACTGAAAGAGGTATTTGCTGAGAAAGGGCTACACTCGCAGATGATCGACAGAAAGTCGATGAAAGAAACAGGATATCACAAGAACATCGCGTTAGGGCTGGTTAGCGCTGCTGGTGGTATCCCGTTCACTGTAGAGGACTCGCTTCCAGGTGATGCCGATCTCTATCTTGCATTCGATGTTGGCCAGTATTTCGACGACGATGACGACGGTCTACAAGATGGCATCAGGGTTGGGGCTTCTGTAACGGCGATTACGAACGAAGGTGCTGTGCTCGGATATGCACACACTGGTCCCCAAACGGGTGAACGTATCCCTGCATCGGCGCTTCGGCGAATCACCCGTCAATCCTTATTGGGGTACGAAGAGCACTGTCGTGGCACGCCAGACCATATTATTATCCACCGAGATGGCTTCATGAATGATCCAATCGAACCAGCCCTTGAACTCCTTGAGAGAGATGGAATCTCGTACGATGTCGTCGAAATCCGTAAGCAAGCGCCTGCTCGAATCGTGAATCAAGAGGGGTTCGCAAATCCCGACAAGGGAATTGCCTGTATCAACGATGAACAAAATCTCGCGTATGTAGCGACCTATGGCTATCCAGAACCGCTTGCTAAAGGAACGACAGGGACGCCTCGACCGATTACTGTAGCACGTAAGCACGGTACCACAAATATCGAGACGCTAGTTCGGCAAATCTATCTTCTCACCCAATGCCACATAGGCGTCGCAAATACGACAACTCGCCTTCCGATTACAACAGCGTATGCAGATCAAGCGGCGACAGCAGCAGCGAAGGGCCACCTCCCTCTGACAACTGATCTTGAAACGGGCATCGGTTTTCTCTAACCGAACGTATCTGCCATCTTGGATCTTGGTACAGTGCTACGATCGACGAGGGCATCCACTCGACAGTATTGAGGCTCGTCGGGGACCAACCCATCGCAGTACCATATAACAGAACCGCGCCGACGATCTGGATTTCATAAGTGTCTGTACGTGATAAGTCCACCTACCCGACTGCTGTTGATAAGGAAGAGAGGAACCGGATTGTGTTATTGCTTCTCTCGATACGACGGTGCGGATGCCTCCCCCGGGAGTCCCCCCTTGTAGACAGTGTTCGTTTTGCGAAGCGCACTGATGTCCGACAGAGGATCGGTGTCGATCGCTACGAAATCAGCGTGATTGCCGGGTTTGATCCCACCGACACGGTCGTCAGGAATCGTACGGGCTGCGACGCTTGTTGCGGCCTTGACAACGTCCATTTCGGTCATACCGATTTCCTCAACGAACAATTCAGCCTCAAGCAAATTTTCCGTCCCGTAAGGCGTGAATTCGTTACCGAGGAAGTCCGTCGCAAGGGCGATTGGCACGCCGGCCTCATACGCCGATTGAGTGGACTCAATGTGCGCTTCCCAGGCTTCGCGAGCCTTTCGGAGCCCGTACTCCGGCATGCCATGGTCTGATCCCTCAGTAACAATCTGGTGCATCACCGAGAGTGTCGGCACGAACGTAGCGTCGGTCTCCAACATCATCTCAATTGCCTTGTCATCCAAATAGAAACCGTGTTCGATCGTGTCGACCCCGTTGCGCAGGGCGGATTTAACTCCCTCACTCCCTTGGGCGTGGGAGGCGACATCGATCCCGACACGATGAGCCTCGTCCGTGATTACTGCGATCTCATCGTCCGTATACTGCTGTTGTTGAGGATGATCCTTTTCCGATAGTACTCCACCGGTCGTCGCGATTTTCAAGAGGTCGACGCCTTCTCTGATGTTTCGACGTGCTGCTTTTCGACATTCGGCGGGACCATCCGCAAGAATTCGATCGCTGAACCAGTTCGACCGGGTATGCGGACTCTGGTCGATATCAAGCCATTCGATAGGAAGGAAATGGGCGTCTATGTGACCACCGGTCTGGTTGATAGGCGGCCCGCTAGAGAAGACGCGTGGACCGGGGATATCACCTGTATTGATTGCTGCTTTGAGTCCAAGAGCTGTTCCACTGCCAACATCACGGACAGTGGTGAAGCCCGCGTCGAGGAGCTTTCGGCAGTCGGCAGTTGCACGAGCAGCGCTTTCAACCCTTCCAGTCGTCAGTGCCTGAAACGGATTCATCGACTGCTTGCCGGTGAGATGCACGTGCGCGTCGATCAAGCCGGGGATAACGATTTCATTGGAGTGGTCGATTTGCTCTGCGTTGTCCGGTACGGAGACCGACTCTTGAGGGCCAATCTCTTCAATGATCCCGTCCTTGACGAGAACAACTGCGTCTCGTATCGGTTCATCAGCTATCCCATCGATGAGCGTACCACAGTCGAAAGTTTTCATACGGTTCATCACTTTTACTATCGGCCACTATGTTAAGTACGCACACCTCGACAAATCATAAACATGCCTTGTTGCAGCGCTAGCTAATGCTGCTCTTAGCCAATTTCCTGGTGTCACTCACAACCCTCATAATAAAACTGATGCTATATCGGATGTTCGGACGTCCGCGATGATCGATGGGCTCTGTTTGTGCACGAGACCCACGAGGATACGTTCGATTGCGACGACAGCAAAACGGATATCTGGTCTCATAAGGCAGCCCATATCCGCAGGGGGTTACTTCACGATCCTTCTGAGAGATCCTCGGGGACACACCAGCTCAACGCTCGCACCCGGAGAGTTATACTCACTCTCCAAGAAACAAGTAGTGATGATCATTACAAAGGCTGGTGACGGCTATCAGTTC